>JADGNM010000252.1 GCA_017883485.1 Methanosarcina sp. | reverse complement strand
ATTTTGATCGGAATCAAAAAGAGGCGAGGGTCCACTTCATCCCCAACCTGAAGGTCGGGGTATTCGTGACCCTCTGCGCTCCCTAGTAATAAATGAAAGGAAGGTATTACTTCCTTTCTCTTGCATACGCAACAATTGCGTCTTTAACTCCGTACTTGAATGCAACCACGATTGCAATTCCCCATGCCAGCGGCCCGAAGAACAGGTAGAGAATGCTGGTGTTAACCAGCATCGTATCCAGTGCGACCAGAATCACGATCAGAAACAGGAAACCCCTCAGAAGAGGAAGAATAATTTCTGTCCCCTCAATATTCATACCTTTGACAGTACCGCTCAGATAGTCCATCACTATATCAATAGACAGGACTCCTATCATCAGGATCAGGATACCTGTGAAGAGGCGTGGCAGGTACTGAGTAATACTTATCAGAAGCTGGGTAAGCATGGTCAGCTTAAGAATATCGGATGCAGCCGTAAGAAACATCAGATAACCGAATAGTCTGATAAGTCCTGCTATAATTCCTGAAGCTGTCAGTCCTCCAGATACGACTGAGGCTCCAAACGCTGTTTTTCCAAACTTCTCATCAATCCCGGCTGCAACGAGTAATCTTTTAATCCTGAATATTAAAAGCGAAGCTAACTGCTTTAAAAGATTAATAGATATTTTAATACAAAAAACCGTGCACAGGCTTAAATTGGTGAAGCTTCAATTAGATAGTAATTATTTTTATGAAGAGCTAAGGCAGGGCCGTGAAATGGTAACTTTCAGGAAAAGAGGATCAAAAGTCGGGCTTGAGCCTGGAACTCTCGTGCATATTGGGGAAAAAAAAGTAGAGAAAGTCAAAATCAAGATAGTGGTATATGACAGTGAAAAAATTGTGGAAAAGGAACTGGACAGCATTGATGAGTGCATACCCTTTAATGACCAGCCAGGTACCAATTTCTGGTTAAACGTTGATGGTCTCGATAAAATAGAGGTTATAGAAAAGATAGGAAGCTGTTTCAATATCCATCCCCTTACCCTCGAAGATATTCTCAATACCGGGCAGAGGCCCAAGATGGAAGATTATGAGTCCTATGTTTATACAGTTTTAAAAATGATGATCCTTGATAAAGAAAAGGACGAAATTATTATCGATCAGATAAGTATTATCTTCGGTTGCAATTACATTATTTCTTTTCAGGAAAGAGAGGTAGATGTTTTCAGTCCTTTAAGAGAAAGACTAAAAAATCCCGCTTCTCACCTTCGAAAAAACGGAGTGGACTATCTTGCCTATTGCCTCATAGACGCTGTGATCGATAATTATTTCTTGATTCTTGAGCATTTTGGGGACGAAATTGAAGAGTTTGAAGATCAACTGCTCATACGGTCCAGTCCTGAGACTATTAAAGTTATTCAGAGATATAGAAGGGATATGATTACACTTCGTAAGTCTCTTTGGCCTCTCAGGGAACTGATAAGCGGTATGCAGAGAATTGAGTCAGAAATTATTAAGGATACTACCCGGATTTACCTCAGAGATATTTATGATCATACTATCCAGGTTATTGACTCAGTTGAAGATTACAGGGATATTCTGTCCTCAATGGTTGACATCTATCTTTCCAGTTTAAGTAATAAAATGAATGATATCATGAAAGTTCTGACAGTTATAGCCACTATCTTCATTCCCCTTACTTTCGTAGCAGGCGTTTACGGAATGAACTTCGAAAATATGCCTGAACTCCATTGGCGCTGGGGTTATCCTACAGTCATGCTGTTCATGGCTTTATTAGGAACTACTATGTTCGCTTACTTTAAAAAGAAAAAATGGGTTTGAGACTACTGCTTTTTCAGCCCTGCTCTATTCATTACCTATTTGCAAAAAACCTGAACTGTAACTTTTTTATAATGGTTCGGATGAATATTAAGAAATTTAGGAATTTGCCCAAAAAATGTTAACTACCGTGATACTATTATGTACGGCGATTATGACCTCCCATTTTCAGTAGAGAAGGAAGAAATTTCGATCACAGTGGAAAAGATCGAAAAACTATGGGTGTACAGAAGGACTCTTGGAGAAGATACGGAAGAAAAGCTCATTCTTGGAGAAGGAAAGCATATAATCATAAATCCGGTGGAGCCTCTTAACACTCCTAAAGAAATCACACCGAATCTGCTGATAGAGTTTGAAAAAGCGCTGCTTCTTCCGGGAGGAATTAAAAGGGAGATTTTTCTGACTTTTCCGATAGAAATAGGCGTTTTTATCGCGGATAAGGGAAACAAGAACCTCCAGCTTCTTGACGTGTTCACTCTGGCGAGACAGAAGTTTACTCTTTACGGGCCGGTCTCAAACGGCATAGTCTGTAAACACTGGAAGAGCGGGATATATTCAGTTCCACCTTCTCCGAATCCCTTACAGGAGGGAGTTATGGAATTGGTTCTTAGAAACACAACTTCTGACTGGATCTCGATCTCAAAGGCCGTTTTCAGCGCATATGGAATGAGACTTTACTATGACACCGACGTTTTCATGAAGGCTCACATGGATATCCGCAGCAAGAATACGGCTGAAACGGGTTTCGAACAGCGCAATATTAGTGGGGAGTTGAAGAGTTATAACCTAAAAGACCAGAATACTCGTAAAGAAGCTATCGGAGTTTACAACCGGAAGCTTGACTTCGTACCTCTGAATTTTAATATGGGGTTGGGATTCTGACGACATTCACCGATTTTTTCAACTACACGCTGTACCCTACCTCCAAAAATCCGGTAACCATTGGAGATATATTTCAGTTTGTACTCATTTTGTCTCTTACGATTCTCATCTCCAAAATCATCGCACTTTATCTGCGCAAATCCCTCAAAGATAAGGTCAGCAAGGACGTAGGCGAGACTATAATCAAATTTTTCTACTATGGCACGGTTATTATTGTTTCTATTTCTGCACTCGAACGGATGGGGATTCAGCTTTCAGGGCTCCTGCTGGCAGGAGGTATTACAGGAATTATCCTTGGTTTTGCGAGTCAGAATATTGTGGGAAATCTGATTTCCGGTATTTTCCTGATGATAGAAAAGCCAATAAAAATAGGGGACCAGGTCGAAATCAGCGAGACGTCTGGCTATGTTACCGATATCCTCATAATCTCTACCCTTATACGTACCTATGATGGGCTTCTTGTCCGCATTCCCAACCAGCAGGTCTTTACATCAAATATCACAAACCTTGTAAGTTTCCCTGTCAGAAGGATCGATTTCACAATTGGGATCCGCTACAGTGACGATGCCGACCGTGCAATCGCGCTCATTAAGGATCTTGCCGACAAAGAGCCTTTTGCCCTCCTTAATCCTGAGCCTTTTGTTTATGTAAGGGAATTGAAAGAGAGTTCGGTAGAGCTCGTAGTCTGGATCTGGGCGCCTATTGACGAATGGTTCGAACTGAAAACAAAACTTGTCTGGGCCGCAAAAAAGATCCTTGAAGAAAACGGCATAGAAATTCCGTTTCCCCAGCATGTGGTTTATCTTCATAACATCCCGGAGAAAAACCAGATTCCTGCAGAGCTGAAACCGGATAAGGAAAAAGAAATTGAGAGTGTATTGAATTATGAAGAAAGAGTTTTAACCTGAATGAGATTAAGAACGAGATTAAGAATGAGATTAAGAATGAGATTAGAATGAGATTAAGAAAGGGAGTAGCTTGAGATAATTTCGGATATGGCAACAGGCCTGCAAGTTTCAAACATCGGATTCAGTCGATTTATAGATTCAAAACTATATTCACCTTTTTTGCACGACAAGCAGCCCATAGAGAATTGTTTCCGGTACAGGTGGATTGTCTGGAGCGCCTTTTGCGATCCTTTCTTCAGGATAGCCGAGGTTTTCGCAGGTATAAAGCTCAGCTTCCATTCCCAGTTCTTTAAGGATTTCCGCAACCTCAAGGGAGCCGAATGTTTCTTCCGGGAGCAGGAAAATGTTTCTTCCATTCTTTAATTCCCTGATCAGCTCGGCCTTTGCCGGCTCAAAGTCCCTGCCATGAGCTGTGACTGCACAGAGGTTGGTAAGGTTCACTCTCGTACGGGCGCAGGCTACCTGCATTGAGGAAATCCCGGGAATAACGGTATCTTTTTCCCCTGCAAATTTTCCAAGCCCTGAAAACATGGGATCTCCCGTGGATAAGACAACTGCATCTGCAGGCAGAAGGTGAAGAGACTTATAGTCTTTCAAGATCTTTGCTTCACAGGTTATGTACTCCTGTGCAAGATCAAGGGCTCTTTTTGCGCCATACACCACTGAAGCTTTTCTTATTGCTTTAATCCCTTCTTCCGTAAGCATGCCGGGCCCGACCCCGACTCCTACAACAATCATAATTCCTCTTTCCCTTTATCCGCTTCCCGAGTTCCGCTTCCCGAGTTCCGCTTCCCGAGTTCCGCTTCCCGAGTTCCGCTTCCCGAGTTCCGCTTCCCGAGTTTCGCTTCCCGAGTTCCGCTTCCCGAGTTTCGCTTCGGGAGCACGAGGTCCGTTTCGCTCGCTTTGCTCGCTCAAGCGGACTAATTAATGGTATAATTTCTTTTCCACGTCTTCCGCGGTTTTCGCGGTTTATTCGTTAGTTTGTGTTAGTGAATGAAATTGGGGAAGTGAACTACCCCTCCCTGCCGGATGGCGAGGAAGGGGCTTCTTAGTTCATTCCCCTTTCTTGTGAAAGCGAGTCCCTAAGCTCTGCCCCTAGTTC
>JADGNM010000017.1 GCA_017883485.1 Methanosarcina sp. | reverse complement strand
ACTATTATTCAATTCCTTAATCTTTAGGAATTAATTCTAGCTAATATTATATATAATTATTTATAATATCAGATTTTATTTTTTTACCGTTCCTAAGCGTAATATTTTAGTTTGTTAGTGAACTTTAAAATAATTTTAATTTTGCACTCCGGATCCAGATTGAGAACATTGTGGTTGCGCTCCACACTTTATTCTACACATTATTTTATATACCATATTTAGGCAGGTTCCCTAATCCGAATTACATTTCACTATTTATATTTATTATTTTTTACTGTCATATTTAATCTTTTGGATTTAAATCATATATTTTGCTATTTATAATAATATTTTTCTTAAAAAATCCTGACTGGCAGGATATATAACGATTTTTCATTATATTCATTTTACTCTCTTATGATAAAACCGAAGCTGTTATATAGTCCTTTCGCGAAGGTTTGTTAACTACCTCCTTTGGAGTAGGGATTTTTAATCATTAATTTATATTTTAAATTTTGAGAGACGGAGATTCACATGGCTAAAAATGAAATCTTATCTGAAATCAAAAAAGCAGAAGAGAATGCGAAAAAAATGATTGATGAAGCCATTGAAATAAAAAACAAACGTATCTCTGATGCTCGAGCTGAAGCTAGAGAAATCTTGAAACAAGCTGAAGTTGATTCACACAAAGCTGCACAAGATTCCTTTAAATCTGGTGAAGAAAAAATTCTGGTTGAGAGAAACAGGATTCTTAAAGATGGTGAACAAAATGCTTTAGCCATGGCCCAGAAAGCTCAAGCCAACGTTGACAAAGCCGTTGATTATCTATTAATAGAGTTTGAGAGGGCGGTACATGAGTAGACCCAAAAGGATGACAAAAGCCATTATTGTTGGGCACAAAAGCATTTTAAAAGTAACCGTCGATGCACTTCATGATTCTAATCTCTTTCATGTTGAAGATTTTATTGAAGATGAGTCTGGTTTTAAGATCAGCAAGCCATTTCAAAATGCAGAAGAAGTATCTAGAAAGCTTGTGAAGATCCGCTCTATCTCCAATTTCTTGGGGATTGAACCAAAAGAACCGGCAGTCCAGAAAGCTGATTCAGTTCTGCGTGAACTTGATACAAAACTGAATCAACTGGACAGGTCCATCTCAGAAAAATCCGAAATGATCAGTAAATGTGAGACCGATTTGAAGGATCTGGAAACTCAGAAAAGAGATCTTCTCCCATTCCTGTCCATAAATCTGGATTTTGATTATTATCGTGGTTATGATAACCTCAAGGTTTTCGCAGGGTCAATAAAAGGAAATCTGGAAGAAGGTCAAATTTCAAGCATCACGCAGGCTTATGAATTGTATTATGATCCACAGGCAAAAACGGTCGTACTCTTTGTAGCCAAAAAAGATGCTGACAGAGTCCAGGAAGTGCTTCAGAAGCTCGAATTTAGAGATCTTAGAGTTCCGGAAAGAGGTGGTATTCCAAGCGAGTTATTAAAGGTAACAGAACAGAATGAGGCTGATGCCTCTAGACAGATCGAGTCGCTGAGAAAAGAGGTCGAATCCATGAAGTCACAGTATGCGGATTTCCTCCTTGCCAGTGATGAGATCTTGAGTATCGAAAACCAGAAGGCAGAACTGCCATTAAGAATCGCTACCTCACAGAACGCCTTTATTATTGAAGGTTGGGTTCCCAGCGATAATTACGATAAAGTGGTCAGCACTGTTAATAGTGCTACATCCAGCCGGGCATATGTCACCTCTTTAGAAATAGAGGAAGAAGAAGAAGAAGAAGGACATGTACCTGTCGAGTATAACAATTCAAAACCAGTAGCACCTATGCAGGAGATCATGGACCTGTATTCCAGACCCAAATACACCGAAATCGATCCCTCTTCAATCCTCTTAATAACATTCCCCTTGATATATGGGATGATCCTCGGAGATATCGGGTACGCAATTATTCTGGGAGCGATAGCACTTGCGATTAAAAAGTTAGTAAAATCGGATGCAGTGAAGCCTTTAATGAATATTCTGCTCTATTGTCAGATCTCAACATTTATATTCGGTATTATTTATGGTGAGTTTCTTGGGTTCCCCTTGGCAAGTATGCATGCCGAAGGCGAAACAATACCAGGGTTGATACCTGGATGGGATACAGTCACTCTGTTCTCAGGACTAGCCGGTGAACAATTTACATTCCCGGTCCACAGGACTCACATGATAATGACAATGATTGGAGTATGTCTCATCGTAGGACTGCTACATTTAAATCTTGGGTTCATTCTTGGGTTCATAAATCTTTCTCACCACAGCATGAAACATGCAGTTCTTGAAAAAGGCAGCTGGATGATAATCGAGCTTGGTGTACTCGTTGCAGCTCTCGGCTATTTTGGCGGTATTTCAGGACTGACTTACGTCGGTGCTGGTATTCTTGTTCTCGGGATTGTTATGCTAACCATGGGTGAAGGCATCAAAGGTCCTATTGAATTGCCATCTCTTATGGGTAACACGCTTTCGTATGCCCGTATTATAGCAGTCGGTCTGTCTTCGATTTACATCGCAGGTACGGTTAATGACATTGCATTCAAAATGATTTGGCCTGATCACTCTCAGATCGGCTTCGCAGCAATAGCTGCAATAATCATTTTTATACTCGGACATGCCCTAAACACTGTCCTGAGTATCATAGCTCCCGGACTGCACGCACTCAGGTTGCAGTACGTAGAATTCTTCGGAAAATTCTACCAGGGCGGGGGCAGAAAATTCAATCCATTCGGTTATATAAGAAAATACACGGAGGAATAAAAACATGGTAGAAGCAGCAACAGTGGCAGCAGCAGCACCAATATTTGGAGACGCAGGACTGAAAGCACTCGGAGCAGCAATTGCAATCGCAGGAACTGGTATTGCATCTGCATGGGCAGAAAAGGATATCGGTTCTGCAGCTATTGGTGCAATGGCAGAGAATGAAGCCTTGTTTGGTAAGGGTTTGATCCTTACTGTCATTCCAGAAACCATCGTTATCTTCGGTCTTGTCGTGGCATTGCTTGTTAGCAGCTAAATTGATTTTAAGAGTATTCCCTGCTCTTAAATTTTTTAGAGCATCCTTCGCTCTAAACCATTAGGGCATTCGTGCTCTAAGTTTGTCGGGCAGTTTGCTCTTTTAGGCAATCTTTGTTCTTTAGAGCATTCCTTGCCTTCTTAGGGTATTCTTTGCTCTTATTTATTTGGAGGTAGATGCATGGGACTAGATATCGTTATAAAGGATATCCAGAATGGTGCACAGGCTGAGGTTACCAAGATCAAGGCTGAAGCTGATGCAAGAGTATCTGAGATTCTTAATGAGGCCAAAGATGCCCAGAAGAAGATGCTCGGAGATAGCCTTGCAGAAGCTGAAGATGACCTCAAAAACTTGCACCAGCAGGTAATATCCAGTGCAAACCTAGACGTAAAAAGAATAAGGCTTAACAAACGCAAGGAACTTTTAGATCAGGTCTACAATAAGACCCTTGAGTCTATAAAGTCGATGCCTGCTTCTAAAGCCGAGAAGCTATTAAGTGATCTGATCGGGAAGCACGAAGCTGAAGGTGTCAAGATATATTCTAATAAAAACTCTGAAGCAGTTGTCAAGAAATCATCTTCCTTATCTTACGCTGGCGACATAGATTGTTTCGGCGGCATTGTTCTGGAAAACGATGACAGGACAGTCAGGTTAGATTTCACATACGATTCAATCCTGAAAAACGCATATGAGCGTTCATTGAAGCAGATGTCTGATATTCTATACGGGTGATGTTCAATGCGGCTTTTGGAGAGACTCCGGGGGAAAAAACCCTCAAAAGAATCCGAAAAGAAGAAAAAAGGCACATCCAACTATGCTTATGCCGTAACCCGTGTCCGCGCGATGAAGAGTAACCTGCTTCCTAAAGAATCGTATCCCCGGCTTCTCAACATGGGGATTGATGAAATTACCCGTTTTATCCAAGAGTCTGAATATAAAAACGATGTTGACGAACTGGCAATGAAATACAGCGGTGGCGATCTGGCAGAACACGCATTAAACAGGAATCTTGCACTCACCCATGATAAGTTGGGAAGAATCACCTCAGGAGAACTGAACTACCTGATTACCGCATACCTGAAAAGGTATGAAATCTTGAGTATCAAAACACTTCTCCGCGGTAAACTCTACAACGCATCTGTTGAAGAGATCCTGGAGTTTCTGATCGCTTCCGGGCAGTTTACTTACACCTTCCTGTCAGAACTTGCAGCCAAGGCCACATATCAGGAAGTAGTTGAGTCCTTGAAAAAGACAGAGTACTATCCCCTACTGCAGAAGTTTGACGGAACTAACCTGGCTGACATAGAAAACGAGCTTGACAAGATGTATTACTCAAGCCTGTTTGAAGCAATAGGAGAACCAAAATCCAAGGATCGCAAGCTCTTTACCAGGATTGTCAGGCTGGAAGTCGATGTTAAGAACTTGAGTAATCTTTTCAGGCTGAAAAAAGCAGGAGTAGAGCAGTATGATGATATCATGTCCCTTATGATTGAGGGTGGGATCGAACTGAAGCCCGCGAAACTGGCGTCTCTTCCATATGACGAGTTTGTCAATGCGCTTCAAAAAACTCAGTACTGGGATGCAATTTCAGACGTTACCGATCTGGATATGGCTTCTCTGACTATTCTTGAAAGCAAGTTTACAAGGTACTATCTAGAATCCGCAACCACTTTTTCGCACGCATCTCCGCTCTCTATCGTACCTGTAATGGATTATATTATCCACAAAAATAATGAGGTCAATAACCTCCGGATTATCTTCAGGGGTAAGGAGACTGGCCTCGATGATAATCTAATCAAAGAACAGTTGGTGGTTATCTGATGGAATTAGCAGCGATTGGAAAGAGCGAGTTTGTTACGGGATTCAGGCTGGCTGGCATCAGGAAAATTTACGAAACCAATGATGCCAAAGCTGTAGAGTCTGCTGTAAGGTCTGTGCTTGAAGATAAGAGCGTCGGAATTATTGTAATGCATAACGATGATATTAGTAATCTGCCGGAAATTTTAATGAAAAACTTGAATGAGTCCGTCCAGCCTACAGTAGTAGCCCTAGGAGGAGCTGGAGGCTCAATGAGTTTAAGAGATAAAATAAAACAAGCGGTAGGTGTTGATCTGTGGAAGTAAAAGGTGAAATTTATCGTGTGTCTGGGCCTGTCGTCACCGCAATCGGCTTGAATGCAAAGATGTATGATCTTTGCAAAGTCGGTGATCAAGGGCTGATGGGCGAAGTCATCCAGATAGTAGGGGACAAGACCATCATCCAGGTATACGAAGAGACAGGAGGCGTAAGGCCTGGGGAGCCATGTCTAACTACAGGTATGTCTCTTGCCGTGGAGCTTGGTCCAGGTCTTCTTTCAAGTATTTATGACGGGGTTCAGAGGCCACTGCACGTCCTGCTTGAAAGGACGGGCGGCTTCATTGGCAGAGGTGTCACTGCAGACGGGCTTGACCACCAGAAACTCTGGGAATTTAAGCCTGTTGCTAAAAAGGGAGATTTCATAAAAAGTGGAGAAGTGATCGGAGTTGTTCAGGAAACAGTAAACATTGAACACAAGATCATGATGCCCCCGGACAAGTCGGGCACAATCGCCGATATTAAGAGCGGAAGCTTCACTGTTTTAGATACTGTCTGTACTTTAACTGACGGTACCGAGCTGCAAATGATGCACAGATGGCCAGTCAGGAGACCAAGACCAGTAAAGAAAAAACTTACTCCTAGTAGGCCCCTGGTCACAGGGCAGAGAGTCCTTGACGGACTTTTCCCTGTAGCAAAGGGAGGCACTGCAGCAATTCCAGGACCTTTCGGGTCGGGCAAGACCGTTACCCAGCAGCAGCTTTCAAAATGGAGTGACACCGATATTGTGGTCTATGTCGGTTGTGGGGAACGCGGAAACGAAATGGCAGACGTTCTGTGGGACTTCCCTCGTCTGGAAGACCCGCAGACAGGAAGGCCCCTCATGGAGCGTACTATCCTTGTCGCCAACACCTCAAACATGCCCGTGGCTGCAAGAGAAGCATCTGTATACACAGGGATCACACTTGCGGAATACTACCGTGACATGGGGTATGACGTCTCCCTGATGGCAGACTCTACCTCCAGGTGGGCAGAAGCCATGAGAGAAATCTCCTCCCGTCTGGAAGAAATGCCTGGTGAAGAAGGTTACCCGGCATACCTGTCTGCTAGGCTGGCCGAATTCTACGAGCGCTCCGGTGTTGCCGAGACTCTCAGTGGTGAGGAAGGCTCAATTACTGTTATCGGTGCAGTGTCCCCACCCGGTGGTGACTTCTCCGAGCCTGTAACTCAGAACACGCTCCGTATAGTGAAGGTTTTCTGGGCTCTGGATGCAAAGCTGTCCCAGAGGCGTCACTTCCCTGCCATTAACTGGTTGACCAGCTACAGCCTGTATAAAGAAATCCTTGATCCGTGGTATGAAGTTAACGTGGCTACCGACTACGTCGCTATGAGGGAAAGGGCAATGGATATGCTGCAGACTGAATCCGAACTGCAGGAAATTGTGCAGCTTGTCGGTTCCGACTCTCTTCCGGAAGAACAGCAGATGCTGCTTGAAGTTACCCGTATGATAAGGGAATTCTACCTGCAGCAGAACGCATTCCACCCGATAGACACCTACAGCCCGTACGCAAAACAGTACAGGATGTTGCAGTCCATAATGAAGTTCGGAGACATGGCATTCGATGCCTTGAAATCAGGATCACTCGTTTCGCAAATTGTCAAGTTGGATTCCAAGAACGAGCTTCCCAAGATCAAGTTCGAAGATAACTTCGATGCCAATATGAATGCAATCCTTGCAAAAATGGACAAGGAATTCGCAGCTCTGGGAGGTAAATAAGCATGGCAAAAGAGTACAAGACAATCACTCAGATCGCAGGACCTCTACTCTTTGTCGAGAAAACTGAGCCTGTAGGTTACCAAGAAATCGTTAATGTCAAATTGCCCGATGGGACTGTTCGCAGAGGCCAGGTGCTTGATACTTCCAAGAACGTCGTGGTTGTCCAGGTTTTCGAAGGTACCGGTGGGCTTGACAAGAACTGTGGTGTGGTCTTCACCGGAGAAACTCTTAAGCTCCCTGCATCCATCGACCTCCTCGGCAGGATCCTGTCCGGTTCAGGAGACCCCCTGGATGGAGGGCCGAGGGTCGTGCCCGACCAGTTGCTGGATATCAACGGGGCTGCAATGAACCCATACGCAAGGCTGCCTCCAAAAGACTTCATCCAGACAGGAATTTCTACAATCGACGGGACAAACACCCTTGTCCGCGGGCAGAAACTGCCGCTCTTCTCAGGCTCAGGTCTCCCACACAACGAAATTGCCCTGCAGATCGCAAGGCAGGCTACCGTGCCAGGGTCTGAATCTGCTTTCGCAGTGGTTTTCTGCGCAATGGGTATCACGCACGAAGAAGCCCAGTATTTCATGAGCGACTTCGAAAAGACAGGTGCTCTTGAAAGAGCTGTCGTGTTCCTGAACCTGGCCGACGACCCTGCAGTCGAACGTCTGATCACTCCGCGTATGGCGCTCACGGCAGCCGAGTACCTGGCATACGAACACGGCATGCATGTGCTTGTCATCCTGACTGACATTACCAACTATGCAGAAGCTATGCGTCAGATGGGTGCCGCCCGTAACGAAGTGCCTGGCCGCCGTGGGTATCCTGGTTACATGTACACTGACCTTGCAACTCTCTACGAGCGTGCAGGTATTGTCAAGGGTGCCAAGGGATCCGTTACTCAGATTCCTATCCTCTCAATGCCAGGTGACGACGTTACTCACCCGATTCCTGACCTTTCCGGGTATATTACCGAAGGCCAGATCCTGATCTCCAGAGAACTGCACAGGAAAGGTATCTACCCTCCAATCAATGTGCTGCCGTCTCTTTCAAGGCTGATGAACAATGGTATAGGTCCAGAAAAGACGAGGGAAGACCACAAGGCTGTTTCTGACCAGCTCTTTGCAGGTTATGCTGAAGGGCGTGACCTGAGAGGTCTCGTGGCAATCGTCGGTAAGGAAGCGCTGTCCGAAAGAGACAAAAAGTTCCTCGAGTTTGCCGACCTTTTCGAAAGGCAATTTGTCACTCAGGGAAGAAACGAAAACAGGACCATTTTAGATACTCTGGAAATTGGCTGGAAGATTCTCGCCCACCTACCAGAAAACCAGCTGGGTAGGATTGACAACAAGTACATCCAGAAATACCATCCTGCACACAGAAAGGCGTGATGTCATGGTTGTGGACGTAAAACCAACTCGGTCGGAGCTGATCCAGCTCAAGATAAGAATCAAGCTGTCTGAACGTGGGCACAAGCTCCTTAAGATGAAAAGAGACGGTCTTATTATTGAGTTCTTTAAGATCCTGAACCAGGCAAGGAACGTCAGAACCGAGCTGGACGCTGCCTTCTTAAGAGCTGAAGTAAAAATCAATCTCGCCTCTGCCGTGAACGGAATGGTTGCCGTCAGGTCAACAGCTTTCACAGCTAAGGAGTCCCCAGAAATCCGTCTTTCGGGGAAAAATATTATGGGTGTCGTGGTGCCAAAGATTAGCTCTACAGGCGTCAAAAAGACCCTAATTGAAAGGGGTTACGGCATCATCGGAACTAATTCGTACATCGATGAAACTGCCGATGCCTACGAGGATCTGGTCGAAAAAATTATCACGGCAGCAGAACTGGAAACTACAATGAAAAGGCTCCTTAATGAAATTGAGAAGACCAAGAGGCGTGTTAATGCTCTCGAATTCAAGATCATTCCCGAGCAAATTGCAACCATGAAATACATCCGTTTCGTCCTTGAAGAGATGGAGAGGGAAAACACTTTCAGGCTGAAAAGAGTCAAGGCAAGAATGAAAACTTAATTTCTTATGGCAGCGTGCGACGATCGACCAAATCTGGTTGAAAGAGCAGTACTTAAGTTATGGGAACCCCAAAACCAGGCCCGCCTACTTCAGGCAGCCTGGCGGATTTCCCTTTTAATGATGATTTTTGGGTTTCTTCTAATCATAAAAACAATCTCACCAAATTTTATGAGCTGGACTTAAGATCAATATTGTTAGCTGAGTCCAGTCACGGTTTTTGTTTTTTTTAGCTGATGCTATCCCTTTCGGGTCCAGTCTTTAACTCTTATTCGATGGTCCCAAGTCTTTTTAGTTCTCTCGCTTTTAATATTAGAAAGCTATTTTAACGATATGCATCAACCTAATTAATATGCAAAACGAAGCAAAACTACTTCATGTAACCGGAACAGTACAGGGTGTCGGTTTTCGTCCCTTTATCTACCAGCTTGCAAAAGCCCACGGGCTTTTCGGATACGTGAAAAATTTAGGAAACCATGTGGAAATTCTTATAGAGGGTAGTCCGGAAAGTATCGAGAAATTTCTTGAAGAACTTCCGGAAAAAAAGCCTCCTCTTGCTAAGATTACTGAAATTAAATCGAAAAATGTCCAGGTTTCTGGATCTTCAAAATTCATTATAGTACCCAGTGAATCGGGGGTTTTCGAAAATTCCATAATCCCTCCGGATACGGCTATTTGTGAGGACTGCAAATCTGAGATCTTTGACCCTTCATCCAGGTATTATCACTATCCTTTCACAGTCTGCACGAACTGCGGTCCCAGGTATACAACAGTCCGAAAGCTTCCTTATGACCGGGAAAATACAACAATGGCAGATTTTCCTCTCTGCCCGGAGTGCGAAGCAGAGTACACTGATCCTCTAAATCGAAGATATCATGCCCAGCCTGTCTGCTGCCCGAAGTGCGGGCCCGAGATATGGATTTCAGATCCTGAAGGAAACGTAATTCTAAAGGGTTATGAGGCAATTGCAGAAGCCTCAAAGCTTCTCCAGCAGGGTTCGATTCTTTCTGTTAAGGGGTTCGGAGGGTTCCATATTGCTTGTAATGCCCGGAATGAGGAGGCTGTAATAGAGCTTAGAAGGCGGTTGAGGCGCCCGGAGCAGCCTTTTGCAGTTATGGCAAAAAATACCGGTGTTGTTGAGTCCTTTGCAGAAGTTGAAGGTACAGGTAGGGAATATCTGATGTCCCGCCGCCGACCTATTACAGTGCTCCCCAAATTAAAAGAATTCAACCTGGCCGAATTCGTTTCACCTGGACTGCACAATATAGGGGTCATGCTGCCCTACACAGGCACACAAAACCTGCTCTTCGACCTTGTACCTGATGCCGTATATGTTATGACCTCAGCAAACCTTCCAGGAAGACCTATGATTGTCGAAAACCTGGAAGCGCTTGAAAAACTTAAAGGAATTGTTGATTTTCACCTGTTGCATAACAGAGTTATCGCAAACAGAAACGATGATACTGTCATCCGGATTGTTAACGGAAAGGCAGCTTTTATCAGACGCTCTAGGGGTTTCGTGCCCGAACCCATAGAGTTGCCTTTCGAAATCGAGGCATCTATTGGGGTAGGGGCTGAAATTAACTCCACGGTGACTGTAGCAAAAGGAAAGCTGGCCTATCTCTCTCAGTACATTGGAAACACCAATCACCTGGAAACCTTCAGGTACCATCTCGATGTTGTCCAGCATCTGACCCGGCTTACAGGAATAGAGCCTCTCCACTGGGGCTGCGATCTGCACCCTGCATTCAACACAACTCGTTTTGCAATCAAAATGGGCAAGGAAAACACACTCCCGGTCCAGCATCATCATGCCCATATGGTGGCGCTTATGGCTGACAATTCCCTGCCGCTGGACTCCAGAATACTGGGAATTGCACTTGATGGGGTCGGATATGGCACTGACGGAACAGTTTGGGGAGGGGAACTTTTTGAATCTTCTTACCTAGGATACGAACGCCTTGGACATTTATTTCCTCAGCCAATGCCCGGAGGAGACCTTGCATCAAAAATACCTTCACGGATGGTCCTGGGCATCCTCTTTGAGAGACTTGAACGGGCAGAACTGGAAAAGCTCCCTCTTATTTTTCCGCAGGGAAGACAAGAATTCTCGGCAGCTATGAAACAACTAGAAAGGGGAGTAAATATTTTCCAAAGCAGCAGTACAGGCAGAGTACTGGATGCAGCGGCAGCAATGCTTGGAATCTGCGAAACAAGAACCTATGAAGGGGAGCCTGCCATGAAACTGGAATCTGCCGCAACAAAGAGTACTCATAGAGTGGACCTCCCTATAGTTTTCAGAAAAGCGGAAAAATCAGGACTACCTGCGCTTGATACGACCGAACTTCTTCTGGGGGCTTATGAGCTTATTGGGAAATACTCTTCTGCTGATCTGGCTTTTGCAATTGAGGATGGCCTTGCAAAAGGGATTTCGGAACTTGCTGTTTCTCTTGCTGCAAAAAGAGGCCTTGAAAAAATAGGTCTGAGTGGAGGGGTCGCCTACAATGATCACATTACCTCATGCATTGCAGGAACTGTTAGAGAGGCAGACTTCGAGTTTTTGACCCACCGTCAGGTTCCCTGCGGGGATGGATGTATTTCTTTAGGACAGGCTCTTGCTGCCGGGCTGAAAATAAATTCTGAAAAAATTTTATAACTTATTTATATACTATTCCTTAAAAAGTTGATATTCACTGACTCAAATCACAAATTTAAAACTGTCTCTCTATTTCCTCAATTTAGTTTCTTTTTTTTAGTTAGCTTTTAGTATCAATTATTATTTATACTGAAATTTGATTAGAAAGAATGAAATACAAAAATTAAATAAATGATCCGTGCTTAGATATGTGTGGGAGCATAAAATGGGGTTAGGTAGTATACGCATTAGAGTTGTAACAAGCAGGGATGAGATTCTCGGCTTGGGAACTGAAGAGATGGCAGTACATCTTGCTTTTAGACCTTCGGACAGGGATCTTTTTAACCTGGTCAAAACCTGCCCTGGGGTAGAATTACTGCAGCTTCCCGCATCTTCCTACGATGCGCTATCTAAGTTTATTAAGATGTACCTTGCCTCGTCAGGCATTCACCTGGTCAAGGGAGATGTGAGCGGCCACTGGCATGACCTCAACAATTATTTCGTAATACCTGCTTATGTGCTTGAGAAGATAAAAGAATTGAAAGTTCAGGGGAGAACTGAGGAAGAAATAATCGATGAGATTACAAATATAAGAAAAATCAGCCCTGACATGGTCATTCATTTGCTTAACAGCTCTTTTCTGGCTTCAGGTGCGGAAAGGCCCCGAGCGAGCAAAATATAGTATAAAAAGTTCGCTTTCGCTTCCGGTCACCAGTGTTTCCACCATTTTTTGGACGCCTTCTGTTCTTCTATCTGTTTTAACCCTTCAGACTCAAATTGTTGCTGTCTTTTATACTTTCTGTTCTCTTCATTGAGCCTGGTAAATTCCTCCTCTTTACTTGCAAGTGTTCCTTTCAATTGCTTTATCAGCTCTTCTTTTTCTCTGAGCTGGACTGCCAGCTTTTCTTCGCCTTTATAGTCCGCAAGTTGTTTTTCAAGCTTCTTTGATTTTTCTTCACTTGTGGCAAGCGCAACTTCCAGGTTATTTATCTTCTTTTCTTTTCCGACAAGATTTTCTTCGACTTTTCTTATCTCTCCATCCACTGTTATATATTTTCCCGCGAGGATCTGGAGATCTTTTTCCTTTGCTGAGAGCCTTCCTTCCAGGGTGCTTATGTCTTCCAACTTTTTCGTAAGCTCTGCAGTAAGGCTAATTCTCCCTCTTTCGTTTTCTGTGAGCTCGGACTCACATCTTTCGATTTCAACGAGTTGAGCTTTAAATTTGTCCTGAAGGGTTTTTAATTCCAGATCTTTTTCCTTAATTCTATTCTCAAAAATTCTTGTTGCCTCATATCTCTGAGCAAGCTGATTTTCAAGCTCTTTAATAATGTCAAGGCTTTTTTCAAGCTTCGTTTCCAGGTTTCTCAGCTCACTATTCCTGCTGTCAAAAGTCCCAGAAATAGGAGTCTTCTCAGAACTTTCTTTTGTTTCTCCGATGTCAAGAGCCAGACTAAACTCCTTTCCGTTTTCAAAGGCCTGAAACTCTTCTTTTTCCTGAAGGAGACGGATTTGCTCCCCGGTGTTTTCGCAAATCTCAGCCCAGGCGAGAATGGAAGCTATTGGCATTATTCTTCTAAACACACTATCTCCTACTTTGCAGCCGTAAACTTTACTGGCAATATAACCTTCCATTGTGTTCAGATCAAGATTAGAGTCGCCCAGCCTGGAGTCCATTGCATTTCCTTTCTTTACCTGCCCGCCATTGTCCCTCAGACAATTAATAGCTTCGGGAAATATTTTCCAAGGGAGAAATGGCTGATTTCCCAGGTTGTCAACGTAGATTCCGTCTTCTTCGAATCTAGCTTCAAAAATTTTTTTTCCGTTCATATGCGGAATCTTTGCCGGATTTCCTTTTTTAGCAAATTGTTTTTTGATTTTTGTTATAACAGGATCTTCCATGTGTGGCCTCATGACAGTCTTAGTTTCTGGAATATAATAATTATAACGTCTAATAAAAGTTGTGTGACTTAGTTGATATTTGTAAAGTTGTACTTAAGCGCAAAAATTCTTAACTAATCTTAAACGAGAGACGAACTCTCACCAACACTAAATGACAAGAGGATTTTTCTATATCTCTTCTCTTTCGTGCCTCCCTACTCTCAGCAGTTTTGAGTCACTTCAAAGTTTCATAATTATAAGCTCTAAAATGCCCTAACATGAGGAAGAATAAGTAATGTCTAACAAAATTTTGTTTTTTTGTCAATTTTGTTCATTACGTTTTTTAGAGAGCGGTCTTAGAGCTTTCCACAGGCTTTACTCAATATGCTGCGAAGCGTACTGTTTTCCGTTTTTTGCGATAGAATTCTTATAAAATAAATGCAAGAATTTAAATATCAGTTCTTTCTAAATAAATCTGTTAATTGTAGTAAAATATTTGATGAAGAATTTTTTACTTCAATTGAAAAAAATAAGTAGATCGGGAGGATATACTTTGAAAATAAGGGTTGTGAGTTCAAGAGAAGAAATCTTTACATTGAATCCGAACGAAAGAATAGTACATCTGGCCTTCAGGCCTTCAAACAAGGACATTTTTTCACTGGTTGAGAACTGCCCGAAGATTGAAGTTATACAGCTTCCAAAATCTTACAGGCGCACGGTCTCAAAATCCATAGAGATGTTCCTTGAAATGCAGAGAATCCAGCTCATCGAAGGAGATGTCTGGGGTCACAGGAAGGATATAAACGAATACTATCGCATTCCTTCCTCAATCATTGATGAAATAAAAGAACTGAAAACGGAAGGTAAATCCACTGAAGCTATTGAGGAAAAGGTCTCAAGGGAAAGTAAGCTTAACCCCGAAATGGTTGCTTACATCCTGAGAAAAGATGTTACTGCCTGAGGAGCAGAAAAGATTACTTTTCGCTTTTCTCAATTTTCCTCAGTTTTATTTCTTTTTATTTTTTATTTCCTATTGATTATGTAATTCCAAATCTTTGAATTTGTAACCTTTTGGATTTTTTAAATTATTATTGCTTTTTAATTTTAATACTTTAAAATTTTTATTATTACATTATATATGATACTGTCTTATTTTATCTGAAAATCTTTTTAATCTTTTAGAGACCTTTATAGTATACACAAAATCAAATTAAATGAACTCTTATCTGGAAACTCCAATATAGAAAAACTCAAATTTTTGTATTTATCCAGGAAATTACCTTTACTATAAGAGTTAAAGGACAGGTCGTCAATTTGTATTTGATTGGAGTTATATAATATGACAAGTATATATTGGTACATGGGTAAAAGGGGACCAAAATCAAAGTTTACTGATGTTGCT
>JADGNM010000251.1 GCA_017883485.1 Methanosarcina sp. | reverse complement strand
TCTTCAATTTTCTTTTTTCCGGTTTACTGGTTTTAGATTGTAGGGAGTGATTGATCAAGAAGTCATTGATCAAATTTGATAAACGAGCACACTACCCACGTTTTGAAAAATAGAGATATATTTTGAGAGATTTTTATTGCGGTTTTTAATAACTCGCCCTAGGACCGAAAATTGTTTCAAATTTTGTCAGAAAATCGGGATGTACACCAGGAATTGGCTTTTTAAATTTACAGGGCTTGATTGGTAAAATGGAGTAGAAGGTTGAACCTTTGCCCAGTTCGGACTTTATCCATATATACCCGCCATTCTTTAAACTGAAGTTTTAACATAAAAGTTACCGATGTTGTTTTTTAAAGGAAGAACTAAGTGCTAATTTTTGAAATCCCAGAAAAATAATAAAAACATGATAATTATTAAATTGTTGTTCGATTTGAAAACATTTTATGTGGAAGTAACTTTTGTTCAGAAACTATTTTTCGTATAATTAATTTAAAATAAGAACGGGGGCATTGTATACTATAACGGGAGCAAATAGGTCATAAGAGTGAGGAATACCGGTAGGATACGTGAATAAAAAGTAAAGAACTGCCTGGAAGACATTAGTTCTATTCCAAGTAAATACGCTTGAGGGGGATATTTCGGGGCGAGTTTATCGGGGGCTACGATAGAAGGAACTAACTCTTCCGGGTTTCCTCCAATCTTTTTTAATATTTCTCTTTTAACGTATTTTTCATTTTAGGGGCTTCAATTGCCCTTTATAAAAATAGCTTTTGGGATAAGCTATATGATAAAAATGGGAAATAGGAACAGATGAACAGGATATGCGAAAGTATGTACTGTCTGTTCCTGGATGTAAGAGGAAAATCAGGGAAATTTGACGTTTTATATAGGCACGATTGGCAATTATAAAGATCCTCTGCAGAGAAAGCCCAGTTCGGGCTGCCTTTTGTGCTGACTTTTCACAGTACTTAATGGGAGTAATGGAAATCGTCACGGGATTTTTAGAGGCTGCATATGACACTTACTGAAATAATAGGTACACTTAAAACTAAGTTTAATCCCTCAAAAGTTATTAATTCACTAAAAAAAACAGCGGGTTTCTATAATGAATCAGATACTGATTCCGAGGGAAATGATTCCGGTGAGGATCTAGAAAGCAATCAATACAGCGATTCTGTTGGTGACTCTGTTAAAAGTTCTAGCACAGTAAAGATATCTCATAATGGGGTCAGTCCACTTATCAAACTGGAAAATGTTTGGAAAACATACAAAATGGGCGATACTGAGTTTGCTGCACTTGCCGGTATAAACTTAGAAATCGATAAAGGAGAATTCCTTGTAATTCTGGGTCCAAGCGGAAGTGGGAAAAGTACACTTATGAACCTCATCGGTTGTCTTGATTTACCTTCTAAAGGTACTATTTTTCTTGACTCAAAAAATATAGCTAAGCTTGCCGAATCAGAGCTTGCTAGAATACGTGGTGAGATGATAGGTTTTATTTTTCAGAGTTTCAATCTCATTCCTACGTTAAACACTGAAGAAAACGTAATGCTACCTATGGAATTTCAAGAAGTTAACATGCACGATGGACGCAAGCGCGCTGAATATTTGCTTGGAATTGTAGGTCTTTCCGATAAAATACAAAATTTACCATCTCAACTGTCTGGTGGACAAATGCAAAGGGTAGCAATTGCACGATCTTTAGCTGTTGATCCTCCGATAATTCTGGCAGATGAACCTACAGGAAATCTTGACAGCAAAACTGGTTTCTACATATTGGGTTTTTTAAATGATCTACATAAGAAAGAGAATAAAACGATTATTATAGTAACTCATGACGTAGAAATTGTAAAACTAGCCTCAAGAGTTGTACATCTCAAAGATGGTCAAATTGAAAGCATAGAATCATGCACAAAAGATAATCCGTGTGCATTGAGGGAGTAAAATGTTACAGAAACGTTTAGCTATTCCATTATTTTTGTTTTTACTAGCTATATGCACAACCTGCAATACTGCATTAGGCGCTAACGTTATAACAGGTTTAATAGGCTCATCAGCTTTACAGGTAAACTTAACTAATCAAAATCCGGATCCAGCGCGTCCAGGAGAACCCGTTGAGCTTATAGTCAGTGTACAAAATATAGGAAGCAGTAATCTCAAAGATATTGTTGTCGCAATCAAACCTAAAGCAGGAACAAGTTTTTATCCATTTAGCCAACTTACAGGAGAATCACTTACACAGAGCATTTCTTATTTGAATGCGCGGCAAGATAACAATGATGCAACCGTTTTAAAATTCAAACTCCTGACGGACGCTAATGTAGCTGAAGGCGTATATTACATAGATGTCACCACCTCCGCCAAAAAAGCCGATTCTTCGTCAGAACTAATAAGTACCACAAATACTTTCCAGATCGATGTCCGGGGTAAAGAATATGCCCAGATAGTGACTATAAGCCAATCAAGTATTGATGTGGGGAAAGAAGAGCCTCTAGAATTCGTTATAACGAATACAGGAACCTCACCTTTGCAAAATATGGTGGTTTCCTGGAAGGATCCAAAAGGTGTGATTCTTCCGGTATATTCGGACAACACCAAATATATAAAGCACCTCGATGCCAATCAATCTGTAACAGTTGATTACTCTATAATGGCGGATGTAAATGCTAACCCAGGACTCTATACTCTGGATATAAGCCTTAATTTTGAAAATTATAATTCCCAACCCGAAAGTATCCAGACTACGGCAGGGCTCTTCGTAGGTGGACCTACTGATTTTGATGTTTCATATTCGGAAAGTAGTCAAGGGCAAATATCGCTTGCAGTTGCAAATGTCGGAAATAATATGGCTGACGCAGTGAAAGTATCTATCCCTGATCAAGCAAGTTATAACGTTAGTGGTAGTCCTTCAACTATTGTAGGTAATCTCCAAAAAGGTGACTACACAATTGCTTCTTTTAATGTTACGAACACCCAGACGTCAACAAGTAAGAATCCGTTAATAGTTCAAATTGAATATACCGATCCGCAGGGCAACAGAATAACCGTAGACAAAGATGTAGTTGTCCCCGCGACTGGTATGGGGTTTGCTGAAACAGGAGCAAGAAACAGTAACAGCAGCAATAGCAACTCTAATTCGATTATAGTATATGGCGTCATAATAGTAGTGGTCGCTGGTACTAGCTTCTTCTTGTATCGGAGGCGAAAACAAGGCGGGAAAAAAGTTGAATTAACTGCACCAGTTGTGTCAAAAGAAGATACTCAACCTAAGCAATAATCTGAGGTACGTAATATGCGAAATGCAACATACTTTAAGCTTGCTTTGAACATGCTTTTTCATAGCAAACTTAGGAGCTGGCTCACTATCATCGGAATTGTTATTGGTGTTGGTGCAGTAGTTGGTATCGTTTCGTTGGGGCAAGGTCTGCAGGAGAGTGTACAGAGCCGGCTCTCAACTTTAGATCTAGCACACATCACTATCACACCTGGGTATTCTAGAGCGGAGGGCTTTGGTGGTGGTGGTGGAGGTAGATTCGGTGGTGGAGGAACTACAACAACAGTAGAACTAACCAATAAAGATATCGATGCCCTCCGTGGCATAGTCCAGATAAAGTATATTACTGGTCAAATATCAGGCAGAGTAAACGTAGTCTATAATGCTCAGAATGCGTCGCTGCCTATCACCGGCGTAGATCCGCAAGTTTGGAATTATATAAATACCATGACTATAGGTACCGGCAGATTCCTACAGCCATCGGACAACTATGTAGCCCTCATAGGGAGCGGCGTTGCAACTGGAATTTATAAGAAAAATATTGGTGTTAACCAGATTATAAATGTGGGAGGAAAGTCCGTAAGAGTCGTTGGAATCTTAACATCACAGGGTGGTGGTGGAGATAATCAAATATATATGCCTATAAATGCCGCAGTTAACGTGATTACAGATGCGAAGAAAAACACATACGATTCTATCCAAATAGAAGCACAAAGCCCGGATGTAGTTCCTGATGCCACGACTATGATCACCAATAAGCTAATGATTTCAAGACATGACAATAAACCAAGTGATCAGGACTTCACAGTATCTGCTACCGCAACAATCGCATCTACGGCTACTAGTATTGTTTCATCAATAACTCTCTTCTTAGGGGCTATTGCTGCAGTATCTCTACTTGTAGGAGCTGTAGGAATTGCAAACACTATGTTTACTTCCGTTCTTGAGAAGACCAAGGAAATCGGCACAATGAAAGCTATAGGAGCTAAGAATCGTGATATATTGATGATATTCATTGTTAATTCAGCGATGGTTGGCTTTGTTGGTGGTGTTCTTGGTGTTATATTAGGTTCGTTGCTTTCGCTTTTTTTTCCAATGCTTGGTATATCCCTTGTGCGGGGAAGTAGTGTTGCAGGCATAACATTTTCGCCTAGTTTAACGTTCTACGGTATAACACTTGCAGTGCTCGTTGGTGTAATCTCAGGCGCTGTGCCTGCATATAGGGCTTCAAAACTGAAACCTGTTGATGCTTTGAGGTACGAGTAAACTGGAGTAAAGAAGAACAACCTATTCATTTATTACCCTTTCAGAAATTCCTGAGCTTCAGTTAGTACATCCTTTTTAGAACAGTTGGAGGGAGAATTTGAACTTAAAAGGAACGTGGGACTAGTGCATCGATTCCTAATTAATTCCTTTTTAGATTGTGATTCCACCAGGCATTTCATCCATTTCTTCCATTTTATATCTCCATGTAAATAGAACTG
>JADGNM010000250.1 GCA_017883485.1 Methanosarcina sp. | reverse complement strand
ATCCCGAGTTGAGATTGCCAACTTAATTAATTTTTTATTATACTGTAAATAATCATAGTCAAGAGCCTTTGTTTTTTACTATCTTAGAAAGTCCGGTTTTAATATTCATAATCTCTTTTATAGTAATGCTTGCGCTCAATGTTAAAACAAAACTTCAAGCATATGCGACCTATGACAATCATCATTAGCACTCCGGCTGGTCGTATGATGACTGAGTAGGTCCTTTCTACCCTCGCGATATGGCAAATAAGAAAGGTGAGTGGTTCACTTATTACGCTAAGTATTTCAAAACAGTGGAAATAAACAGCATATTCTATCAGCCTCCCGGAGAGTTCCAAGTCAATTCTGGGTTGAAGAAGGCCCCAAAAGGCTTTGAATACTGGGTTAAGATGCCACAGCTAGTCAACATAAGGCATTAGTAGATGGAAATCTGGAAAACGCTATATATTTCGCGACTACTTTTGAGAAAACCTGTGTCAAGCCGCTGGCTGACGCTGGCCTTTTGGGAATTACATTATTGCAGCTTTCTCTCTACTTCAAGCACTTTAATAAAGCATTGAGCAATCAAAAGGTTTGCTAGATGCCCTTCCTACACATGAGCATGATTACTCTGTGGAGTCCCGGCAGGAGCTGGCTGAACGAGAGCAAAAACGAGCTTGATCCCGAGATCCTGGATGTTCTGCGAGACAGGAATGTGGTCAATGTTCTTTTAGACGGTCCTGGTCAGCCTGTGACTAAGGAAGAGACTGCAAGCCAGCTTAAGTTCGTTTTCTGCGCGGAACGCTGATATCTTGTATGGCCAGGATAAAGAGAAAGAAGATCATAGGCTAAAATAGATATGACTAACTTTATGAGAATAAGCAGCCGATCCATAGTTACCTCACATCAATGAGGCCACAGAAAAGGCTGAAAATGTTCGGGTTTACTTCAATAACCACGCCAGAGCCAAGGCTGTCAAGAACGCCCTCCAGCTTAGGTATATGTTGCTGGGAGAACATACATCAAAACTTAAGGATATCAAGCTGCAGAACCAGTCAAGCTTGGTGAGTTCTAACAGAGAGATTTTTCATCTATATATTATAGTCAGCTCATTTGGCTATTCCTCTACACTGACCACTATTGCTTAAAGTTAAGAAGGCAATCGAGTCTATCTAGAACAGGAATGAAAATTGTATGTAGCGAAATAGGTGAAGTCTTAGGGAGCTCAAGAATAGGATATTTTTAATGAAAGCAACTCAAACGATTGTAATATTTAATAATATTAACCCTGCAGACTTCACAGAGCCTAAATTATACTTTGATATCGGAAAACTCTGACCGGATCTAACATAAATTATTTATTTAGGTGGATAACAAAAGTATGTATGTACGACTGGGATCCAAAACTTTATTCATCCAATTCCTCAGCTCAGAAAAACTGGGGGCTCGAACTTCTTTCTAAACTGGATTTCAAAGGAAGTGAAAAGGTTCTGGATGTTGGCTGCGGAGACGGAAGGCTCAGTGCAGATATAGCTTATAACTTGCCTGAAGGCTCTGTTCTGGGGATCGATCTTTCCGAAGGAATGGTTGTCTTTGCCAAGAATAACTATCCTAAAGAGCAGTTTCCGAACCTTACTTTTATGCAGATGGATGCAAGTGAACTTACTTTTGATTCCGAGTTCGATGTCGTTTTTTCCAACGCTGCTCTTCACTGGATAAAAGCTCCGGAACCTGCCTTGAAAGGGATCTTTAGGAGCCTTAAACCCGGTGGAGTACTGCTGGCTCAGTTTGATGGGAAGGGAAATATTGAGGAAGTCTTAAAAATAGTTTATTCAATGCTCGATGATAAAAAATGGAGCCCTTATTTCACGGATTTCGTATTTCCATGCGGCTATTACGGACCTGAAGAATACGGCGGCTGGCTCAAAAACGCAGGTTTTTCAAAGAAGCGTTTGGAGATGATCTCAAAAGACATGGTTCTTGATGGAGAAAAAGGTGTTTATGGCTGGATTGCGTCAACCTGGAACCCTTATACACAGCATGTACCAGGAGAGTTGAAAGAGAACTTTATAAATGAACTTGTAACCCATATTGTCAATAACAACCCTCCTGATGACAAAGGAGATATCCATATCAATATGAAAAGGCTGGAAATTGAAGCTTACACTGAGGGATGAACCTGTAAATCACATTTCGAATCCTTGCATTTTTGTACAAATTCACGGCACAAATATGTAATTTCGATAAGTCCTTTTAATAAAATGGCCAATATATAGAGATTACTATCCCATATTGCAGGAGTCCGGAATTTGCATTAAAACAGAATGGAGTGCTCCATAAGTCCAACATCACAATCTCTTCTACGTTGTACTTGGCCTTCAAAACAGCTTCATTTATGGTTATTGCTCAAGGAATTACTGAAAATTGAAATGTTCTTTTTATAAACCTATTCACTATGTTTCTGGCTCATTTCCGAAATAAGTTTATTTATTTACGTTCGTAACCATATATTATGTCTTAAGTTACTGACTTGGTGAAAATGCAGTGCATTAAAGCGAAAATAAAGGGAAAAGGGGAAATTTTAAACAAGTGATCAAAATGATAGATAATGTTCAACCACTGGTAAGCTTATCGAAAAAACCTACTGAACCTAAAATTATTGTCAACCTCAGAAACATCAAGTGTAAGATCATGATCCTGAGCGGGAAAGGAGGAGTAGGGAAAAGCACAGTTGCTGCAAATCTGGCTATCGGACTGGCTCTGCGTGGATATAGAGTGGGACTTCTAGACTGCGATATTCACGGCCCGACTATTCCCACAATTTTCGGTTTGGAATCTAAGAGACCAGATGTTAACGAAGAGGGCATACTACCAATCCAGGTACTTCCCAATCTGTCGTTGATGTCTATAGGTTTTTTGCTCGAAAATAAAGATTCCCCCATCATCTGGAGAGGGCCGTTAAAAATGGGTATTATCGAACAGTTCCTGGAAGATGTTATCTGGGGAGAACTTGACTTTCTGATTATAGATCTGCCTCCAGGTACAGGAGATGAACCTTTGAGCTTGGCCCAGCTGATCCCAAATCTTGATGGTTCAGTAATTGTTACAACTCCTCAGGACGTAGCTCTCATTAGCGTCCGTAAATCAATCGGATTTTCTAAGAAACTCAATGTTCCTATTATAGGGATCGTTGACAACATGCATGGGCTGATCTGCCCTCACTGCGACAAGCCAATAGAAGTGTTCGGAAATGGAGGCGTGGAAAAAGCCTCAAAAGATTTCAACATCCCTATCCTTGCCAGACTTCCGATAGAGCCAAAAGTCGCAGAAATGGAAGATAAGGGCACAATTATCCGGGAACTACTCGAACACAGCACGGAATGGCAGAAGAACTTTGAAAATGTTGTGAGTGCAGTAGAAAAAATCCTCGAGGAAAAATAAGTCGTATCTATAAATTGTTGATCAAATGAAAAAAGAATATACTTCCTATTGTGGGAAAATGTAGTAGAGTCTGTAGTTACTTTATTTAACAACTCACGAACAAAACCTATTTTTCAATATTTTTTTTGCTACATTTTAGTAAAATTGTTAAAGAAAAACGTTATATTGCTCACTCAATATACTCATAATAACAAAAACGAATGTGTCATAATTTTACATTCGGGAGAATTTAATATGAAGTTGCCTGCGAAGAGAACAGTTGCAGAACCCACACGCTGGGATCCTTTTGAAGAAATAAGAAAGACACAGGATCGTCTTAGCCAGCTTTTTGAAGACCACATGCCAATGGGAGAATGGAAAGGCGGAAAGGTTTTCACGCCTGCCGTTGACATTAAGGAAGAAGGAGATAATCTGGTGGTCACTACCGATCTGCCAGGAATCAACAAAGAGGATATTGAGATAAACCTTAAAGAAGACATGCTTGAGATAAGTGCAAAGAGCGGAGAAGAAAAAGAAACTGAAGAAGAAGGATACATTCGTAGGGAGAGATCCTATACTCGCTTTTATCGGGCTGTCCGCCTGCCTACAAGCGTTAAAGAGGAAGGTGGCTCAGCAAAAATTGAAAACGGTATCCTTACAATAAAGTTGCCGAAAATGCAACTGGAAGAACCAGCAAAGAAAATACAGATTGAATAATCATTCAAGAACCAAAAGAAAATTCCAATGTAATATCTGACTACAGGAGAAACACGACGTTTTTATTATTTAGAGAGCAGAGGTTCACGAATACCCCAACCTAAAAGGCTGTCCGACAATTCAATTTTGGGTAAAAAGATGACAAAAAAAGCATTTAAAACCTTTAAATTGAAAAAGAAGGAACTCTTTTATTACTTTCAGTAATTGTTGGGCGGCTTTTTCATGGTTGAGTGATGAATGCAATTAATTTTGCACTCAATTACGTATGTCTTAAAAATTAAAGACACTTCCATGTTAATTCCGTTTATGAATAAGAGAAAAATGAAAGAACCCCGATTTTCAGGGATATATGGGAAACTATATTTATTCGATTGTCTCTATTTTCGGATTCCCCTTTCAAGAGTTTCTTTTACCCTCTCTATTCCCCGGACCCTAGCAGCACTATATGCACGGGAATTTAGCAGTATTAAGGAAAATATCCAGATTTTCAATATGGGTAGATGCCTTTAAAATAAATGGGTAATGTAAGTTCTTCTGCCCTCAGACAGTTAATGTTCATGTCCACAGACCTCCTGCAGTAACACTCAATGAAACTCCCGAGGAATTCCATATTTCCACTGGACTTCGATAGTTGAATGATGAATGCTCACGT
>JADGNM010000249.1 GCA_017883485.1 Methanosarcina sp. | reverse complement strand
AATATCAGTAAACTTTGATTTTGGTCCCCGTTTCCCCATGTACGAATATATATTAGACATATTATATAACATCAATCGAATACAAATTGACGACCATAATTTTCACCCCATGTTATTACTCGTATCGACTTTTTATACAGGACTATATGGCGTTGTGAACTGTAGTTATTAAAAATAGCAGAGGATCTGAGGAGATCCTGGATAATCCAAATGAGATGACGGATTTGTACCTGGGAACTGCTGGATGATAAATAATCAAAGATAGAGCCTGAACCACGCGATCGCCTCATCTGCAGCTTCTTGCAGATGCTTCCCGCCGGAATAGGTCGTTGTATGCAGCCCGGAATATACTACAAGCTTCTTCGGCTCCGGGGCTCTCTTGTAATAAAACAGCACATTCTCGACAGGCACGACGTCCTTTTCAGGGTGGAGTATAAGTATGGGGGCCTTTGCCAGGTGTATCGCAAAAGCAACTTCGTCGGAGAGCATATTCTAAAAGGATGTGCTTGTCAGTTTGTTCTGGAATCCCGGAGCGTAGCTCTCCCTGGCCTTTTCGTAAAAATCGTAGGCCTCCTTAACCGGAAATGCGCATCCATCCTTCGGCTCGGGGCACCAGGCCTGGAGGGTGGTGAGATTTGCCTTCTTCCTTACCGCCCGCTCCGCATTTGAGGCCTCCAGAAGCTCTGCATATCTCTTTTCCGCTTCTTCCCAGGTCAATAACTTGCCTTCTCTTTGAGGGTCAATTCCAGTCGATGTTGCCACGACGGCTTTGAATCGCGGCTCCCAGGTGGCAAGAAACAGCATGTGCCCGCCTCCCATGGAAATTCCCCAGCCTCCTATGCGATCGGGATCCACTTCCGGCTGGTCGGATAAAAACGTCAGAGCGTTCCTGATATCGGCCCTGTGTTCCATAGGAGCCAGATGATACCTGGGCTCGCCGCTGCTCTCACCCCAATACCTGTAATCGAATGTAATCGCCGCAAAGCCTGCTTCTGCGAAGAGTCGGGCATACTCAGGCAGGTTTATCTCCTTTATGCCAGTCATCGCATTTGCCGTCACAATCCCTGGCAGCCTACTACCCGGAAATCTGATTCTGGGAAGATACAGCCAGCCATGTAAGGTTTCACCGTCACTCTCGAATAAAACAGCGCAGCGCTCTACTTTATCGGATAGAAGCTCTGTCTTCTCCCGCTTAGTTATACTTGGACCTGATGTGTTCATATTTCCCCCGGTTAACCGCCCTGAATAATCAATCAATTTTGTTTCGATAAATCTGTCCCCGCCTCAATAAAGAGAAGAAACGTTGACTATATCGAATATGATATTAACATGTATAAGTTCATTTTCGACTTTCTTGCCCGGGCTGTATTTACCGCCTGTCTTGCTTCCACACCCGGGCCGCTTCCAGCTTTTCTTCCCCGGTTATCGGGCTGCTTTTATAAAAAGTGACGCCTTCCTCGGTCGCTATTACAAATTTATGGGGTCGTTATGGTCTAGTTTACTCAGGGATCTCCGGCAGACAGTTCCTACCCAGAATGTCAGTCCCGCCGGGAAGATGGCAGTGATGCCGAACACCCGATAACAAGCTCCAAAATAACGAAAGCCGAATCAAATGGTTATTCGCCTATAAGTTGAAATCCGCCCTATTTGACCAGCTTTAACTGCTCTCTTACAACTTCGATTTGCGATGTCAGCTCTGTTAAGCCAGCACTGGTGAGAACGTTCTGTATCTGGTCAATGTAGGGACTCAACACGTTATTGTAATTGTCTCGGTCAAAAATAGTATTGGCATAATTTCTGATTTCCGTCTTGAGTTTGGCAAGGCTGTTGGCATCGTTAAGGACAAGCTTCCCGAGAAGGGAGGCGTCATCCAACCGGAATTCTACGGTTTCTTGCAGTATCCGATCCAACCCCCAGGGGATAAACTTAAATTTTACGTTGGCAACAGCGGGAGTTTCCACAGCCTCAACATCATTATAAATATATGTGTTGTTTAATTTTCCCGTATATCCGTCCCAGTGTTTCAAAAGAATCTCCATCGCAAAGTAACGGAGGAATTGATTAGTGTCTATGACCTCCGCCATTCCTGCCAAACCGTTGTTGGATATTTCCGTGGTTGCAAGCTTCAGGTCGCTCTTGTTGGAGTACTTAGAGAAACCTTCAAAGCCGATCCGGTCGGCGGCCATGATAGAAGGAGTGGAGTCTTCACCTTCTTCAATCTCATAAAGATTTCCTTTTTCGTTGCCATTGAAATTATTTTTCAGATAGCTTTTTTTTATTGGCTCGATGTTCAGATAAACCCCATAGTACGAGTTATTAACGTTAACTCTGGCAAAATTGCATCGCGAATATGGGAGGTTGGCCTGTTTGAACAGGAAATATCCAAGCGGCTGCCTGATGTACGAAGGATCCTGCACACAGTTGTTAAGAGTAATGTACTGTGTACCGATCAGATCCTCAATCGCGTCTTCATTTGAGGAAATGTATTTCGAAAAGTGCAGCTTCAATGCTGGCTTTGATGTACTGAATGACCCGCAATAAGACCTTTTCCCGATTGCCACGGATGCAAAGCTGTAAGATCCTCCTGAAGGGAATTCAGAGCCTGAAATTTCTACCGATGTAGTTTTAAACCAGTCATACCTGTCGCCTGTATAAGCAAAGTTACATCTTCCACCGTGAGGCTCAGCTTTTCTCAGTGCTTCCCAGTCGCTTTGCGGCATGGTAATTCGGACAGTTACCATATTGTTCATATCATAGAAACTGTTACATAATTCTTGCTTGTTCATCGCTTTTACTCCTCCTCACTTTGCATTTGACTATTCCTTTCCGCGCTTTCCACCCCGAATTGCACCTCAGGATCACAGAAAATCATAGATTTTCTGGATGTTTCAGCAAACAAAAGAAGTTAATTCAGAGGATATATAATAATATTATGTGAGCTGATCCCAAAACTCAAAATTGAATCTCATGATTCTCGAATTCCAAAATGACAAATAGAGTTTCCGATAATGAAAACGGCTATGAAACTTATATTGATGTAAGTAAAGTTGGTTTTGGGATGAATTCGTATTTAAAAAAAGTTTGGGAATGAAGGTACGGTTTTGAGGAATCAATATAGGAGGGAGTTCTGATTAAGAAAATAATTGTCATATTGCTTATATCATTGTTAACTTTTGTCTCTGGATGTACTGAAAAGCAGCCTGATATTTCAGAAGATGCAACTATAATTCATAAAACATATGGAGGGTTTACGCTTCGGGAAATGCAGATGCAGGAGCTAACTATAAATAATACAGCAGTTGTGTTTACCACATCTGATACTGAAGGAAATTTCATGAAAAAATATGAAAAACCCTTCAATGACACTGCTTTTAAAGAGCTTATCAATTTATTTGATGAGAATAAATTCCTTGAAATGAATGACAGCTATGCCCCTCAGGAAGGGCAGCCTATAGTTACGGATGTAGGAACGCTTGAAATAAGCCTGATTGAGGGAAATAATACAAAAACAGTGAAGGTAGACCCTTACTATTCTGATTATATGCCTGAGGGCCTTCAAAAAATTGATTCAAAACTGCTTGAACTCAGAGAATATACCCTTTCCTTTCCCCCGCAAGAAGCTGAAATGATAGCCAGAACCTGGATCGAAAGTGCACCAACTTACAGTTATGATGGCTTTGACTTAAAGCTTGAAAATCATGAGATTCTTGAGACAATACCCGAACAGCACTTCCTTACCTATACGTTTACGAGCAGACAGGGTGGTTACGGGAATAGAACAGGCCAGATGACAACCCAGGCTCTTACTCCACATAGAATAGAGATAATTGTCTCTGAAAAAAACATAACATCTGCTGTTATCGACGGAGAGTGGGATGAACTTTCCCAGCAGCCTGTTCCCAAAGAGTTTGATACGAATAATACAAATGATGCCAATGATACGAATATTACTACTGGGGCAAATGCAGAAGGGAATCTTGTAGAAATAGAATACAAAATAACTGGAGAAAAGACACCCTGGGATAAGTGGTATGAAGAAGGGAATATTAAGTTCATCAAGGCGCCAACTCCATCAGAACTGATTACTACATACTATGGAACTGTACATAATATCGAATTATATGAGGTAAACGAAACAGCGGGTTGTGATCTATCCTACTCCTGCAACGAATCTTATTACGTGGCAAAAGTAAAAACAAACGACTTTGAGAAAATGAAAGCGCTTGGATGGACTGACCTTCAATAGTTTTAAACCTTTTTAGGAGCAAATAAGGCTAATCCCCGTCATTTTAATGGCGGGATACAGCCGTCAACTTCATAACGCCCTACTGTTATTGATTCCGCTTAACTATTTAAACTTTTAAACCTATTATTATTGTCAAGTTTTGCTCTAGAAGTAGAATAGACTCAGGAGGTCGCTTGACTTTGCTAATTGAACTTAAACTATCTGGTTCTATAGAGGAGTTCTATAGGTAAAAGTTTGAACGTGATAGGCGAGAACATAATTATTTGCTCTTGGGCGGAATAGCATAGGTGCAAGCCCTTAGATGTCTGCTTTTTTAAACGCGGGAGACGTCACGAATACAACTCCGAAAATTAAAAAATTTATGAATGAGAGAGGCATGTTTTGTCTCAAAACCTCTCTTTTCTTCTCTTCTAAAGTAAGAGACTATATAACTTGACGATGTCACATTACCAAGTAAAGCATCATCATTAACCTCATACGCCAAATATTATGTTTGCAGTGAAATCGATGACAGCTATTGGAGTAAC
>JADGNM010000248.1 GCA_017883485.1 Methanosarcina sp. | reverse complement strand
TATCAGTAAACTTTGATTTTGGTCCCCGTTTCCCCATGTACGAATATATATTAGACATATTATATAACATCAATCGAATACAAATTGACGACCAATGTTGTTTAAGGTCCAAATAACTGGGATTACTAATTCCCTTTACATAATGGTGATTGACATGGCGATTCATCCTATAGACTATCGGTATGGTACAGCAGAAATGAAATATGTGTGGAGTCAGGAAAATAGACTTACCAAGATACTGCAAACCGAAGCAGCCCTTGCCCGGGCTGAGGCAGATATGGGACTGATCCCCGCAGACGCAGCCGAGATCATATACGGGAGTATTTCTTGCGTAAAGCCTGATAGAGTTAACCAGATCGAAGCCGAAATCAACCACGATATGATGGCTGTGGTTGTTGCTATTTCCGAACAATGTAAGGGTGACGCCGGAAAATGGGTGCACTTCGGAGCTACTTCAAATGATATCCTGGATACGGCAACTGCTCTCCAGATAAAGGATGCAATTGAGATTTTCGAAGATAAGCTTAAAGTCCTGTTAAGTACCCTTGTCAATCAGGCGGAAGCTCATAAGCTTACTGTCTGCTGCGGCAGGACCCACGGACAGATTGGAATTCCCACGACCTATGGACTTCGCTTTGCGATCTGGGCATCGGAAGTTTCAAGACATCTGGATCGCCTGTATCAGCTAACTCCCAGAGTGACCGTAGGACAGATTACCGGAGCCGTCGGAACCCAGGCCGCATTTGGAAAATCCGGGATTCTTATACAGAAACTCACTATGCAGTGCCTTGGAATCGGATCTGTGGACGTTTCCAACCAGATAATCCAGAGGGACAGGCACGCCGAATTTGTGATGTGGATGGCAAATGTGGTAACTACACTGGACAAGATTGGCATCGAAATCAGGACTCTCCAGCGCAGCGAGATTGCCGAGCTTGAGGAAAGCTTCGGAAAAAAACAGGTAGGTTCATCCACCATGCCTCATAAGCGCAACCCTATAAAGTCAGAGCAGATCTGCGGACTTGCAAGGATAGTAAGGGCTATGGTCGAGCCTGAACTTCTTAATAATACACTCTGGGATGAAAGAGACCTTACCAACTCCTCCAGTGAGAGAGTGGTTTTCCCCGAAGCCTGCGTGCTGACCGACCACATTATCAAGCTTGGGATCAGTGTGGTTGAGAATCTGAGGTTCTATCCTGAAAATATTAGAAAGAATTTGGAATTGCTCAAGGGCCTGAATATGGGAGAAGCTGTGATGATCGAACTTGCAAAGAGAGGCGTGGGCAGGCAGGAAGCTCATGAGATTGTCAGAACTGCGGCAATGAAGGCCCACGAAACCGGTCAGCATTTCAAAAATATACTTCTGCAAACTCCTGAGATTTCAAAATACCTGACTGCTCCGGAAATCGAGACTCTCATTGATCCCGATAAATATATAGGGACTGCGGTTGAACAGGTTGAAGCACTGGTTGTAAAACTCCGTGGGGCTTATAACCTCTAACCTTATCCTTTTAAGAATAGGATGGACTTACCGGTGCCCCGCCAAACCGTTTTCAGGACTTTGTTTGCACTAATCGAGGTAACTATTCAACCTTGACAACACAAGAACGCCTAAATCAGTATCAATAAACTGATTTATGTAGGCTGAATAGTTATATCTTTTAAGTAATTGATTCACGAATTCAGTCAGAGATTTCCCTCATCAGGATATAACCGATCATTTCAGGATTTGTCTTGTTTCTCCTTGAAACCTCTTTCTTAATATCCTCAGTGGATTTACCTTCACTTTTCATTTCCTTTATTTTTTCTATCACTGAAGATGGTACTTCATAGTATTCGTTTAAATCCTTCCTGTGACCCCAGACGTCTCCTTCGAGAAGCTGAACTCTCTGCATCTCCAGAAACATTTCTATGGACTTTGAGATCGTGCGCCTGTAAGACTGAGGCAACTGAATCACCTCAACCTTCGGACAGGTTTCGACCAGTCCAAATACATCCTTGTTCGAAGGCCTGAAAGCCAGATGAACAACACGCTCATTTGGATTGAGAGTGAAAATTTCATCTCTGGAACTAACTACTCTTATTTTCATGTTTTTCCCCCACTCTAAAGTTTTTTGAATTTTACATTAATATAACTAGATTACACTTATTATATAAATTTGTCTCAATCAACTAATATTATTTAGATAGTATTTTGAGATTCAATTTATATTCTCGTTCCATAAACCAACTCGAACATCTCATAAAGGTTAAATGCTGCTTTCTGAAAGTAATGTTTCTAATTTTTGATTCGATTTTTGTAATATTATCTGCTACAATTTTTTTCCTGGAACTTGGTGAATTATATTTCCAATAGGCTATAATACCAATTTATATTTTTGCGATTGCAAAATTATCTCGATTATCATCCTGTGCTCTCATGCTGGTTTAGAAATAGATGCATAAAAAATAAATTCTTGAATTTCGGTTAAACCATCTTTCGTGTAGACTAAACCTGCTCCTATAATTGTCACATGGCTTTTTCAGTTACAAATCTGGTTGATTTAAATACATAAAATCATTTGTAATTAAATACGCTCAAAAGGGTATAATAGATGAATTGACGTAAGAAAAGGAAACGAAAGGCCGATAGGTCTGAGGTTTTTATGTATTGGGACTGGCATAAGGCAATAGGCGGGATGTTCAGAATAGGTGCAGTGCTTTTAGTTTTCTCATTTATTGTTCAAAATCTGACGTCATTAAATAAGTTATCCCTGGTACAGCTACCTGTTGGTTCTCTATTGCTGCTGATTTTAGTAGCTGTGATACTGCGTAACATTTACAGAACACTTAAATGGTACTTCACATGGCTGAGGAGCAGAAAAAAATTCGGAAGTATAACAAATGTAATTATTCATTTCTGTTTATATGCGGCTGTATTTTTTTTAACATTATCGATCCCTGTGCCTATTCTTGTATCATCAGATCAAACGTTTGTGCCTCAACCAGCCCCGATTGATAAGATTACTCCAGGCACATCTGATAACATAACAGCTGTGCCAGGCAGCAACACAATGGGATATTTCAATCAAACGGTACAGCATACCGTGTCGACAGATACTGGCAAATCAGATCAGGACAATCCTGCATCGGATGAAGCTGCTAGGGCACATACGGTTACGGTGGGAGATAGTAGCTCTGTGTACGCATCACGGTATTTGACCAGCCCGAAAACGGTAAACTATGAATATGTTTTGCGCGGCAACCATTCTCAGATACCTTGTACAGTATATGGTGGAATGAGTGATCACTTAAGGAGCCAGCCAAGATATATCATGTATAGTATAGATAACTCAAAGCCAACAGATATAGATTTCATTATGAAGGATTTGAATAATAAAGAGCAAAAGCCCTTCATAGATCAATTAGTTAAAGAAATTGAAAATATCACGTCGAATAAAGATGACCAGGCCAGAATTGCAATAAGCCTCGTCCAGAACATAGACTATGACTCGGAAGGCTTGATGACCGGAAGTATAAAAGGAAAGTACCCATATGAAGTCCTGTACACAGGCTGCGGTGTGTGTTCGGAAAAATCAGAGCTGCTTGCATATATGTTGAGGGAACTGGACTATGGCGTCGTCATATTCCGTTTTGAAGCCGAAAAGCATGACGCTGTCGGGATCAAATGTCCTCAACAGTACAGTTATAGGGACACAGGCTACTGCTTTGTCGAATCTACATCGCCAAGCATTATAACTTATAGCTCCGGCGATTATGTGGTAATCGGAAATTCTACTACCAAATTAACCACCATGCCTGAGAAATTAAAAATTTGCAATGGCGACTCATTTTATAGTGTTTCCGAAGAATATAACGACGCTGTAACCTGGGACAGTATAGGTACCGGTAAGGTTTTGGATGAAGCTACCTACAACAAATGGCTCTCTCTGGTAAACAAATATGGAATAAAGACCACAAAAGTTGACTGATTAAAAAAAGAGGTTCTGTGTTTTCTATATTTTGGGCGCTACAGGAGCTAATTTGTTAATCAACACCATATTAATCCCTTTAAAAATTACCCTTTAGATATTTTATCAACCATGCTAACCCCCCACGGGGTCAATTCGATTTCCTTTCTAATTTTTACGACCTTAGCGAGTCTTGAATCAACAAGGCGATCATAGTAATTATTTAGTTCATCTGTTGATATTCCGATTATGTTTTCAATTGACGCAAAATCAACTCCGGAATATATCAGCGTGAGAATTTGTTTCTCATTTTCGGACAGGTTGATTGCAGGTTTATGCTTTTCAAAGAGCCGCTGGAGGTAATTTTCAATCATTTCCAGTGTGCTTTCCGGACAAAGGACAAGGCTTGTTGTTACATTACTCTTTTCAACGTGAGAAAGGACAAGAACCATCCTCTGCTTCCCGCCGACATCTCTCATATCTTTGTTTATGGATCCAAGACTTTCAATTGGGATCCTCTGCTGATTTTTTGATGACAAAAACCAAAGTCCATCGTCTGTTATGCTGAAATATCCTTTTTCCCACTGAGCAGCCGATGATACAACACCACCAACAGTAGCAGATGCCAAAAAATATATTGCAAATTTATCGGCTTTAAGGTTAAATGCAATGTACCTGAAGACCGGTTGGCGAATATTTTCTGGAATTTGGAATATGATTTTACGATCTTTTTTTGTTACTATTCAGCCTACTTGAAAAAAGTTATAGTCTCAGCTAAATGATGCAACTATCAGAATAATAGCGGCGCTTGATTGAGTGCCGCTAGAATAGC
>JADGNM010000247.1 GCA_017883485.1 Methanosarcina sp. | reverse complement strand
AGGAACTAGGGGCAGAGCTTAGGGACTCGCTTTCACAAGAAAGGGGAATGAACTAAGAAGCCCCTTCCTCGCCATCCGGCAGGGAGGGGTAGTTCACAGAGCTTTTGTATTTCTGCTAGTAATCAAGAGGTTGTAAAATATCACCATTGGTAATATATGTGTAATAATTACATATATGATGTTGGATGAATTTGGTGATTAGAAAAGATAATATTTGATGATGTAATACTGTATTATGGTGTGATAGGCGAAATATCCCACATGAATAATAAAGTAAAGATTATAACATTATTTACTGGAATGAAGAAAGGAATGAGGTGTTGACACGTCCGAAAATAATCCTTTTGTAACTATATTATATGAAGGTGAAATGCAGTTTGTTGCAGAGTACAGTACTGGCTACAAAATTCCCATGGAGCCGGCTGTTACTATGGGTGGAAGCGGTAAAGTCCCAAATCCGATAGATTATCTGGTCGCAGCTCTGGGCGGCTGCACAAGCATTAAAATGATCCTAGATATTTCCACAAAAGGTTTTAAAGTGGACTCTTTTACAATGAAGATCGATGGCACCAAGAGCAAAACGCCGCCAGGAATTTTTGAGAAGCTGCACCTTGTAATTACTCTCTCCGGCGACCTGGATGACAGCGCAGTCGCCGAGGTAATCAAGGATACGATAACACATACCTGTCCCGTTGCGGCGATGTTTAGAAAAACAATGGAAATAACCTGGGAACACCATATTATAGACTGAGATTCTATAGAATGAGATTCGAGTGCAAAATCCGCTAAAGTAATGATTTAGACTTCAATCTCGAAATACTCTTGTTGTATCCTAAAATGATTTTGCATATTCAAAGCTTTGTGTAATAGATACTTTTTCAGTAGCATGCAGCATAAAGAGTAAATGTTAAGGAAAACAATTCCGGTAAATATGTTCTGGGATCGCCAATTCAATATTGTATTAGTTTGGGATAGTTTCTTCTCTATGGTTATAGAGAGCGTCATAAAACTCAAACATATTCTACATTTGGATAATGGGCAAATTTGACGTTAAGTATATGTGGTGAATTTTCCCGGAATTGAGGCATACATTAACCTTATAGGGTATTAATTTATCCCAATTGTGGAATCAAATGGACTTTTACGACGCTCTCATATAGTCTTAAAATTTTTGTCACGAAAACCAATTTCAAGACGCAACACATATTAATATGATGCCATGAAAAGAACACAAAAAGCGTGGTTTTTTAGTCCACAAAAGTCTCCCAAACCTAAGGTGCCAGAAAATATAAAGGCTGAGGTAGAAACGAAAGCGAATGAACTTATTGAATCATTCCTGAAGCCTGAATACATCAAGCCTCCAATGGAAGATATGCGTTTCAATTATGCAGTGGATATTTATACGAAATGGTACCGCAACTACTTTTACTTCTGTGCGAAATATGCTTGTCCTGGCCCGAATGCTATATCCCCGTTTTTCGAAGTAAAGTTTGCCCGCATGGAATATGTTGGGGACGGTCATTTCAATCTTTCGTACATGAGACACACAGAGCAATGGTTTGAAATTTTTCAAGACCTAACCGTGGATGAATGTTTAGAAACAATCAAGGATTTTCCTCACTTCCATCCATAAGGGGAGGTCCATCCATTGGTTATCGGCTGAAATTTTCTTACCTGCATATATCGATTTCAATGCAAAATAAGTTCCAGATCCTTAATCAGGAAACCGAAATAGGCAGATTAAAATATCCTTAACCGGGTGAATTATTCATGAAAAATAATTTCGAGCAGGTTTACCAGTTCAAGATTTCCATGAAAGGCATAACTCCCCAGATCTGGCGGCGAATCCAGGTGCCGGAAAATTACACCTTCTTTGACCTTCACAATGCTATCCAGGCTGTAATGGACTGGGACGATTACCATTTGCATGAGTTCGAAATGCCAGACCCGAAGATCGGGGTGCTTCAAAGAATTGGGACGGAAGGCAACGAGTTCGAAATTTTCGAGGACGAGCTGCTTGTGCCTGAGGAGAATACCAGACTCTCTGACTATTTCACGCTGGAAAATAAGGCTGCCCTGTACAGATACGATTTTGGGGATAACTGGCAGGTTAAAGTCCGGCTTGAAAAAATCCTCCCGAGAAAAGAAGGAGTGGATTATCCGGTCTGCACTGCAGGAAAAAGAGCGGCTGTTCCCGAGGACGTAGGGGGGATAGTAGGATATGAAAATATGCTGGAGATTCTGAAGGACCCATCGCACCCGGAATACGAGGACGCCATAGAATGGCTGGGAGAAGATTTTGATCCTGAATACTTTGACCCGAAAGACGTTTTCTGAGCTTTAAGAGTTTCGAGTTTGCGTGTACAAAAGGCTTATTTCTCAATTTACGTTGAGTGTCTTCTGTCGCATATAATTATTTTTCTTTAAAAGAGGGCAGGAGTTCCTCAGGCAGGCGGAATCCCCTCAAATTGGCTCTTCGAAAACTATTCTTGAACGTACATCTTCTCTATTCCTATCGTCTTCCATAAGACTCTGCAAATGCCTTATGTTCTACGTCCATGATATCTCTTAGCTGACCCAATAAGAAGAGCTTGAACCGGATTGTAAACTCCATAAAGGCCGTACTATCTATGTCTTTGAGCGATACATAGGGATAATCTTTATACCAGGTCGTGACGATCTGCCTCCAATTTTTCGGCTCGATTCCATACTCTATCAGAAAGGACTTAAGGATAAGCTGGGTCGGGTCATCTATCTTGATTTTATCACAGCCGGTTGGGATGTCATCGAATGGTATAATAATCGGGGTTGATGTCTGCAGCTTCATTGTCGACTCCTAATATCATTGGTCGATTAATGGTGGGCTTTGTTAGCCTGTTATCTGTGAGGGGCTACACAGTCTAACTTTACCAGTGTCTGATGTTTTTCTGGAATGAATCTACGTTCATCAATATATTAGTTGCGTCATATTCGCGTTTTCCCGATGTTATAACTTTTTTGAATTGAGATCCCGGCAAATTTGAAGAGGATACTTAAAAAAAGCCGAAATTCGGAGAAGAAATCAGAGAATGGTTATTTTGCTCCGGTTTCCTACACTAAGTTCTATTTTTTCATACAGGCCCTTCCTGGCATAAGCGTTAATGATCCGGACTTCAGAGCCGATATCGAGACTCTCGATTGTATAAGCCTGATCTCCCCATAGAGTCAGCTTGATGCTGCCGGTTTCGTCTTTGAGTTCGAGATTTGCAACCGCACTTTCGGATCCGTCTTCCCGCTCAAACTCCCGGAGATCCCCTATTTCGGAGACTTTTCCCTGGACTGAATAACTTTTTCCCGGGATGATGTCGGCCATATCCGTGAACTTTTCCCTGTATTCCACAGTCTTTCCGCTCTTCCTTATAATTCCTCTGGTTCCCAGTTTCAGTTCCACCTGCTGGCTGAAAACATTTTCTCGAGAATCGGCATGGAGTACTTCTACAGTCTCGTCTAAATTGACTTCTCCTAAAAAATCTATTTTTTCATCCCATAAGCTCACACTTATCTTGCCCGCGGCATCGCCCAGCAGGAGATTTCGGACCCTTCCAGGTGCTCCGTTCTTTTTCTCGAAAGTTCTCACCTCCGAAATGTCGAGCACTTTTCCAATAATATTTATATCGTATATGTCAGCCACTATATCTGCAATCGGGAGAAACTTTTCTTCATATTCGATTTGTTTTTCGCTTTTCCGGATTATACCCTGGTTTCCGATCTGCAGTTCCACTTTGTGGCTGAAGGCATTTTCTCGGGCGTAGCCGTTGATGACATCTATGGCGTCTCCGCACTCGACGCCGGTCAAAATATCGGTTTTTTCATCCCACAGGATAACCCGAACCGCACCCGTGGAATCTGCGAGCAGCAGGTTCCCCACCTTTCCGGCACTCCCGTCTTTGCGCTGAAAGGTCCGGACGTCTGAAATTTCTAAAACTTTTCCAGTGAGATTAAGGTTGCCCATGCCGTCCTTGATGTCCTTTATCTGTTGAGCCCTTTCGGTCACTTCAATCTGTTCCTCACTTTTAGTCAGGACATCGTTGTTTCCTACATGAATTTCTATCCCGGAATAACCATATTTAACATGTCCGCTGATCTGGATTGTCTGCCCGACCTTGATTTCCCCCGTTTTTAGAAGGTCTGCAATGTTGTCCCAGAGAGTTACCCGGATTTTTCCGGTTTCGTCTCCCACTATCAGGTTCCCGACTCTTCCTGTGGTCCCGTCGCTCCGAGTAAACTCCTTGATTTCGGAGGCAGAAACGATCCTGGCAATAAAATTAACAGTTTTATTCTCATCTGTAATGTCCGCAATCTTCACACTGTCACCGCCTACATCCGAGAAGCCCAACTCTCTGGCAACCGGCATAAGAGCCTTTGCTTGGGGCAAGTCCCGCCAATATTCTCTATTTATTCTTGAATTCGTCGAAGGAAATACTTTTTGTTTATGACGCGCTGAATTTTTTACAGAGCACGTCAATATCAGTCGTTTGTTCCTTTAATGTTGTCGTTAAAATCCTGTTATTCCAAGATAAAGTATGCTATCAAAGGTTCTGTTAAGCCTTCGTCGGGTAGTATTATATAAATCATCATGTCACTAATGCTGCTTTCTAGGAAAGAGCACTATCTGTTTTTCCATAAACCAATAACTCTCGACAACATCAGAAGAAAATTTTATATACATAAAAACCTAATCAGTATCTAGCAAATAATTTGCGAGGTAACCTTATGCCCGATACTAGAAATTTTGTTTTACGA
>JADGNM010000246.1 GCA_017883485.1 Methanosarcina sp. | reverse complement strand
GTTCTATTTACATGGAGATATAAAATGGAAGAAATGGATGAAATGCCTGGTGGAATCACAATCTAAAAAGGAATTAATTAGGAATCGATGCACTAGCGTGAATGGAGTATCCTTTTTCCCTGCATAACTTCCTGTATATGCCCCGACCATATTTGAGAAAACGTAGGAGTCCGGAATAAAGCGCCGCCCCATAAATCGGAAGCCACTCGTGTCATTGAGACATACGTCAGCCTGCTCGGAGGTAAGAGGCGGTACAAGAACGCAATTTCCTGTGCCTCCATAGATTTTAGGGCCCTCATATTCGGCAAGTTTAGCTTTCAGTTCATTAACCGATGTTTCGTTGAATTGTCTCTCTCCATCACCAAAGACCGCGTCCATAGCCTGCATGTATTCATATGGTCCAAGATCATCAGAGAAACCTACATAAAAAGCTGTGATCTCATAGATTCTGTCCCAGTTTTTAAGAAGATCAGGCTTGTTTTTGAGCTCGGAAGCAATCAGGCTTGCCTGGATTGTCTGGATTCGGGCATCTTTTGCAGGATCCTCGGATTTAATCAGTTTCTCCTTCAGGAGCGTACTCATTCGGCCATGCCACATGAAGGCCCTGAAATAGTTTTGCAGCTTCTCAGAGCGAGTATAATGGCCTCTCGGCATATACTGGGAATAATCTTCCTGATACTTGAAAATCGGAGAAAGCGCAAAACCTTCATGTGCATCTATCAAGGCAAGTTCGGCTTCTACATCTTTCTTTACGAACCCTGGGATCTCAAACTGATATTGTTTTTCTGCACCTGCAGGGAAAAGGGACTCGTTAACAGAACCGTAATAGTCTTCTGTGCCCTGTACCTGCGTTGATTGTACCTGCCCTGGTTTCGGTTGGAGCAAGCTCAATGCTGCTGCGAAGTAGGGTGCATTTCTTCTTGCAGCTTCTTTTTCTTCCCCTGTGGAACTATCATACATCTCAATGGAGGCGCTTAGAAGAGTTAGGTCTGTCTTCCAGAGAGTATCATAAAATTCCTTCTCCTCTATCTGGCGAAGAGTTTCATCAAACTGAATATGATAAAGGTGCAGCAGAGAATCAGTGGTAATGAAAATAGGGACGTTCTCCTCTTTGAGGGTCGCGTACGTTGAAGTTATATCCTCTTCTTCTGGATTGTAAGGATTCTCTATTACCACAAAACCATTACTTTCCAGCATTTTAAGAGCAGATTCGTTTAGGGAAACTCTGCCGGAAAAGTTGTGATAGTTGGTAATACTTTCCTTGTTCAGAGGTAGCTCATAAGAAGGCGCTTTTAGCTCTACATTGAGGGCCTGAAGCCTGTAATTTCTTGCAAGGGTAAAGTTCCCTGCAGGAGTAGAGTTTCCTGCAAGGATGGAGTTCCCTGCTCCAAGCTCGGAGATATTTACTGCTTCTGTTTTAAGGTAACTGGTTGGAGAGCTTTCATTATTGGCAATTTCTCCTTTATTTTCGGTTCCATTCTCCCCGCTTAACGAGGAATTTTGCGTCAAGCATCCTCCTGTAATGATTGAGACGAGAAAAATTAAAAAAATTGAAGACAAAACAATGGCTTTAATTAGTTGCTTCATCACTTCACCTTGATCCTTTTTTGAGTCTATGCTCTCCAAAGTTTATAATGAAGCCTATAAAAAATTAACGGCAGCAACCATACTGCCGCCTTCTAATTTGTTAGTGATAAGTCTGTCTATCCCGGGTGAGATTTTAATCTATGGGTACTATTACCCAATAACGCTTAAGATAGCCATTCCCGAAATCTACTTCCATCGCCCTCCGAGCCGCCAAAACGGCTTCATCATCTCTAATATCATATCCTACCTCCGTAGATCCTGGCACTATCTAATATTGTACTGGTACAGTCCCACGGATGATCAGAGATGCGAGACGATCCTGCCATCCCTTTACCAAAAGTTGCTCATATCCGATATCTTTCTTCGGCTTACTGCCTGCACCATCCTCAGGGGGGGCTATTGTTGTCTTCCTTGGACGATCTGTAAGTCCACTCACCTGTCGGACGGAAGATTGAAGACGAGAAACTGACCCGTCGTTATCGACAGAAACCCTTACCTCTCTGACTCCGGGTGTTATCACAGGCAATCCATTGATGAGCTGCTTGAACTGAACTGTGGTCTGCGTCGTATAAGGTCCTTCTATAATATCCGTATCTTTACTGGAAACAGCTTCAGATTCAAACCTTGTAAGGTCAAGGGCTAAACTAATACCATTGCTCAGACCATAGCGATTTACTGCCTCCTGGGCCTTTGATTTAGCTTTGCCAGGAGACATCTGTTCTTTATTAGATAAATTCGACCTGGCAATCCTCACTTCATAGGAACCATCTTTTCCAAAGCCTACCTGGAAATCATCTTCGCCAGTAAAGACAGTATTGCAGGACTTATTAATGCTTTCCGGAAATTCTGGCTCTATGTCTAACCTGTTCATTATAGTACGCATGTATTTCTAGCTTAGAGTAGCTGGCTGGAGCTTTGCTACGAGAGGTTCTTGAGGAAGGGCCAGGTTTGGCTCGCGGGCAACTGAGGCTACATTATACCACCTCCACGCCCACCAGGCACCACTTGCCGGATCTGGGGAGAGATAGCGCTCAGTGTTTAAACGATTTACCACCTCATCTCTTGTTGCACCACATGCTGCTACTGATGGAGCCATATCGTGAGCGATTCGCCAGCTTGCATCTAGCCATGCTGTACTGAGCGGTTTACTGTTTTTATTCCATTCCTCCCAGAAGTTTTTGCCATAGTCTCCGCTATCCCAGCTTGTCGTCTCAAATCCGAAAAGCATGCGGAAACCCTTATGAACCTGGGACCAGGTCCTCGCAGGAGTATTTCCATCAAGGACTCTGCAGGAGACGCAAGTGGACCAGAAAATATACCTGATTTTTTCGTTCCCAAAAGTGCCACCAGCTTCGTCTGGATGGCCACCCCCCAGCCCCATGAGCTTTGGATCTGTAACTACGGTGCATCCAAAATTGCCCCATTCACCACCCATTGGTATGTAGAACTTTCCATTTCCGTCCATACCTCCATGGCCCGAATGGTAAACAGCCCTGACAGCATCTATCCCGTACGTATCCAGCCAGCTATCATATTGCTCATAGTATATCCAGGGTTTAACACCTTCATCCTGATACCAGAAGTTTCTGGGATTGAATTTCTCCACATAGCTTAGCCATCCGGCTGCATCTTCGTGAGTATATGATAGACTCCCCGCACATTTGAATTTTTCAATGCTACAGGCTCCATACAAATTAGCTGCTCCTTTTTCTCCTCCAGCTAAAGCGGTGCCTTCCTCAAATGGATTTTCGTCTCCTAATTCGGGAGCAATCCTTACTTTCATCCTCAAAGAGCCTGCAGTAAGCTGTCCTTTCAATTCCTTATTGAGCTCATCCATGATCTGCTCTTCAGTCTTATCCATCCCATCTCCTCCTTATTTAAAGCACCTTATGAAAGTTAATTGATCATCTTTCCAGCCGACAAAGACCTTGCTTGCCTCAATAGCCAGCATTGCGATTCCTGCAAAATCTGCATCGTTAAGCTGCTTATGTCTCCATTTGCCATTTGCATATGCATGCAGAGTTCGGGTTGAGGATACGAAGGAGTAATCGATTGATATCTGGTCCGCATAGCCTTCTTCTTCACCATTCGGTAAGTTGAGCTCCATATTCCACATTCCAAAGGCATCTTCAATCCCGCATTCTCCATAAGCGATTTTGAAAAAGCCGCCCTCACCCCAACTCGTTCCCCAGCTATTCTTGCAGATCCAGCAGCCTTCATTGTCGTCAAAGCCAATGACATTAATGCAATGATAACCTGCGAGATCGCCAGTCACATGCTTATAGACGCCTGATTTATAGTTGAAAAAATCTTTATACACAGCCATGCCAGATATCTGGGGGCCGTTAGTGACCAGGTTAGTCTTCATAGTGCTGATATCCATTGTATTTGTCCAATCGGAGATATCGGTATATTCTGCCTTTTTCCAATCTGGGCAAGTGTTTTTGCAGCTCATAGGCTTATCCTGGTATGGGAAACAGGATTCATCCGGAACGCCATTTTTCTTCAGGTAATCACATGCCTTATTCATTTGCCAGCCATTACAATTCCCGCCACCACACCATAGCAGATGAGCTTCCGACAGGTCAAGACCCTTTGTTGCATTTTTATAGTACTTAATCCTCAGCAACTCTTCTAAGGTAGCAATAGTTCCGAAAGCTACGCAGGATCCACAGTTACCCTGGTCTTTAATTGAAGTCACCCAGTTGGCACCATCGAAATCTCTCCAATCTATACTGTCAGGAGTTTCTTTGGTTTTATACTTCTTTGGCTCATGTCCTTCGAATGCTCTTGATGTCCGTTCTTTATCTATGCCTAATCTGATGATCTGTTCCAACTGCTCATTAGTAGGAATAAGGCCAACCCTTTTTTTCCGGTCTTCAGGGCTTAATTCTGAAACACTCGTTCTTGCGGCTTTCCAGTTGACTTTTTTCTCGTCAATCAGATTTTTCAACATCTCTAAAGTTAGTTCTTCCCCAGTCATTTAACTCACATCGAAACTTATTTTTGTTTAACAACTTCTAGTGTTTGTATTTCGTGTCTGTAGACATCTTTTTCAATATGTTATTGATTCATTTTCTGTCTTAGTCCCAAGCTACTTGATTGATATTTTTATAATTAAGTTTCCAATGTAACGAATGCTTGCGTTTTCGTCTGTCTAGAATTTCACTCTAGCCTAAGCTAAACGCTGAACAAAAGGAAGTT
>JADGNM010000245.1 GCA_017883485.1 Methanosarcina sp. | reverse complement strand
CGGTTTGAGTTTGATCTAAATCAAAGAGAGGCGAGGGTTCACTTCATCCCCAACTTGAAAGTCAGGGTATTCGTGACCCTCTGCGCTCCCAAGTAATAAGGAAAAAAGGGGGATTTCATGACAAGACAGCTTTTTTATATTCCTTTTAGCTTTACATTCCTTTTTCTTTTAATCATTATTCTAATCTTCGGACTTGGTGCTCTTTTTCTCGGAGTTCTTATCTCCGCCTTTATGAAAATTGGCTTCTCTGCGGGAGACGCACTCTTAATCTTGCTGCTATCTCTTGTAGGAAGCAGCATTAATATTCCTCTTGCAAAACTCAAATCCGATGCTCCGGTAGTTACCGATAACTATGTCCGTTTCTTTGGTGTTTCTTACAGGGTTCCAATCCGGAGACTAACAAGAAATGAAACCATACTCGCTATCAATGTAGGCGGAGCAATAATTCCGATCCTGATTTCCGCTTATCTTCTGACACAATTCCCTTCTTCTGCTCTCATGGCAGGTGCAGGTGTCTTGATAGTTACAATAGTAACCCATGCAGTAGCAAGACCAATTCGCGGGATAGGAATTGCAACTCCTGCCCTGATTCCGCCCCTAACGGCTGCCGTTGCTGCGTTCTTTTTGCCTTCGTTAATTCACAATCCGGGCTGCTCTGTTGAACAGTGCCGTTTCATTACCGCGTACGCAGGAGGAGTGCTCGGGACACTAATAGGAGCCGATATTCTTAACCTGGGAAAAATTAGAGATCTGGGAGCTCCAGTAGCAAGTATCGGGGGAGCAGGAACCTTTGATGGAATATTTTTAAGCGGGTTTATTGCCCTGCTCCTTGTATAGCGAAAAAAGAAGCTTAACCCTTGACTTTGAAGCGGAGCAGAGCTGCAATTCCACCCAGTTTATGAAGCTTTTCTCCGGGCTCAAAGGCAGTACTGAAAACAACAACTTTTCCCTGGGCCTGTTCTACTGCCATAAGAAGTTTGTCAATATCCTCGCCCTTCTCCCGTCCTTCCCGAAGGGTTTCGTCGGCAACAAGCAGGGTTTCTACAGCCCCGTAACCAAGGGCATTTTTAACGTCTGCAAAACCATAGGCTGCTTTGCCGTCCATTGAGATTTCCCGAATAAGATCTTCCATCAGGGCTGATTCGCGCGCTATTCTGGATTCCTGCATTATCCTGTCGACTGCTCCCCTGCGGAGTACTTCCTGAAAACCGGACATTCCAATCATTGACGTATCCTCTGTCAGTGCCTTTGAAGCCATAGCGGTCTCTGTTTCCTGAAAATATTTCAAAAAATCGTCTTTGGTAAATCCTGGCCCTGCAATAACAATAGAGGCGTCCTCCGGAACTGCATGCCTGAGCTGTTCGACTATTTCCCTGAAAAATTCGTTCCTTAGCCCTGTCTCCCGTTTTCCGGAAGACTGGTGGATATGGGAGTAGATCTCGATTCCGTAGTGGTGCACAAAACCGATATCTGCATCTCCCTCTTCGATTGCAACCATAACGACTTTCGGACGCTTCGAAGCCTCTTCAGCATCATGAATTCGCTGGAGCTGATCATTCTTCCAGTGCTCTTTGATGATAGAAAGGTTAGTTCCGATTTCAACGTTGAGAGTGTGATAGGAGCCCATATCCATCCCGTGCTCGATCATCCCGTGTATTCGCAGCCTGTTTGCGAACTTGTGAAACTCCATCTCTTCAACCCTGATTCCGAGCCTCACCTTTACTTTCTCAACCTTTTCAGGCCGGATTTTGTCATTCGAAGTATCGGCTTTTCGCTTGGTAAGAGCAAAAACCAGGTCTCCTTTTTCAATTATATACTTCAGATGCCAGAGGTCATCAAGAGTTTCAACTGCTACCGAAATTTCCCCTTCTCTTCCTTTAAGGGAACGGTTTGTGACTCTCATATCTGCTCACTCCAGGTGTCTCAATACCTTCTTTACTTCTCTCTTCGGTTTCTGCTCCGGGTATGTCTTCAAATTCACCTTCAGTTTCCTCTCCAACATCCTCAGGTTGATCTCGTGTTTCAGGAGTTTCGTATTCCCTTCCTCCTGACCCAACTCCCTGACCTTTCCTTTCAGGCTTCGAGCTCTTTAAATCCGATTCTCCGGGCGGAACCATCATGGCAACCTGGTCAGGAGACGCAATCTGTTTTACGAAACGAGGATCGCCAAGTTCATCCGCGTAGATCCGATATATCTTTTTTGAAATGTCGTTCTGGTTGAAAGCTCCGGGAGTCACTTCTAAAATATAATCCCCATGCTTCCGGACAGCAGAAACAGGCCCGCCTATTATTCTTGTCTCGCCTTTGAGTTCAAGCCCGACTGCAACACCCAGAGGCACATCTCTAAAGTAATTGCGCTCCCCGCGAATGATAAAAGCCCCTTTTCTCACGTACTCACCTGATTCCGGAGTCTTTGTGACCTGCTCGGCTTTGATCCAGTAGCAGTCCCCACTGGAGTGCCCGGATTTCCAGAGGCTGGAATAGGAAACTGCAAACTGTGCAGCTTCATTGAGTGTGGACTCAGGAACCTCTTCTCCTCCGGTTTTGACAACGGTCAGAGGAGCGCCTGGAGTCTGGGTATGGAAGACGATATCTCTCTTTTCCATGTATTTTTTGAAAATTTCCTCATTGGTATCGGCATCCCTGCCTCCCACAACCAGAAAACCATCTGAGGACACAAACCATCTGAAACGGTCGTACCAGTGTTTTTTCCTGGATGCCTGCAGTTTCTTCCCTGCTTTTGCAGCCTTTGATGCGGCTTTTTTCTCCATAGCCTTCCTAGTATCCTCAATAGCTTTGAGAGCGCCTTCCCTCTTTTTGGTAAACTTTTTAACCCTATCATAGTAATCCTGAGCGTTTTGCGGTACTGTCTTCCGTATATCCAGGTTTGCACTCCTGCCGTCAAGCTCCACAGTTACAGTCCCGGTTTTCTGGTCAATGTTCTTTATCTTTTGCGCGGCAGACACTGTCTTTTTTGCCTGTTTCAGGATAGAGCGGATCTCATCCCAGGAAAAACCCTTTGCTCGCGCAGCATTGAGCACGGAAAAAAGCTCTTCTATAAGCTGGTAATTGGAATAGACCGTTTCCGCAAGGGTATTATTTTTCTCAATTTCGTTTTTGAACTTCGCAAGGCTTTCTTCCTGCTGGAGGAGCCTTCTTTCGTAAATGCCAAGAGTTTTCTCCTTTTTCGCGGCTTCCTTTACCTCTGCAACCTGTTCAAGCGCTTTTTTCCCGAAAAACTCATCAAGTGCCGTATTAAAGGAATCAAAGTATTCTTTTTCGTATTCGGAATAGAGAATAAGATCGAAAGGCAGTACATCGAAAGTTTCCATTTTTCCGTTAATTTCTTTTTTTACGTGCTGAGGTTTGAGTTTGGGACCTTCGGCTTCAATTCCAGTCTCAGGTTCAGGTTCAATTTCGACTCCATCCGCGGTTTCAATTTTAAAGTCTGTATTAAATGCAGTCTTTGTCCTGAAAAGCGGAGAAAAGAGATCCTGCATAGCAATGGAGAGCCTGAAAGCGTCCTCTTCAGATGCTTCCTTTGCAGGCTTGGATTTCTCTATTCCTGCCCTGGCACAGACTTCTTCTGCCAGAACTCCTCCGAGATTGAACCTTGTAGCAATTGTCCGGACAATATCAGCCGTAGACCTGGAAAGAGCCTGCATAAGGTCCGAAGCCTTAGCATCTACCGGGCTCAGCTGGGCTTCCGGAAGCTCGTAAATTTCTCCGCTCCTGAGCCTGCGGTCCTTCAGGGTCACAGGATTCATAGGCAAAATAATCTTGTTTTCCGAATCAACGATAAGCACGTTCCCCCGGGCAAACAGCTCCGCAATAAGAAAGCTCCTGATTCCCCCTCTCTCGATCCCTATCTTCACTATCCTGTCAAAGTCGTGCTGCTCTACAGATATGATCCTGCCCCCCAACAGGTGTTTTCGAAGCAGCATTGGAAAAGCCTGGGGAAGCTCGGGGCTTGCCCTGAAGTGTTTACTTAAGTGTATGCGCTTCCCAGCCTCGATTACCAGGTTGTCCCTTCCCTGATGAAAAACGTAAAGGTTGATGCGAATCTCCTCAGCCGTGGGCTGGTAGATCTTCCCGATCTTCGCATCTATGATGGACTTCGGCCCTGCTGACAGCTCGGCGACTACTGCAGCAACGTCGGCACTTGACATATCCTGTTTCATGAAGTTGATATAATAGAAGCTCTTCGTATAAGTATTTGCAGTCGAGTTGCGGCTCGACGATGCGCTGTCCGTCCCGAGCTGCGATTCGGGAGCTCGCTGTCCGTCCCGAGTTGCGATTCGGGAGCCCGCTGTCCGTTTCACTCGCTGCGCTCGCTCAAGCAGACTTAAAGCTGGTGAGGAATAGGTTTTTAGGATAAGAAACAGGCAACCATAAAACTTTACTTAACGTGTCTTGTCACGTTTGCGAAGCAAACGGCTTTTCCTGCAATGCAGAATAATTACGAAGCCGCAAGAAAAAACACGAAATAAAAACAAGATCAAGACCAAACTTTGCAAAAGAAGCTCCTGCCTTCGAAGCACTTACAATTAATTTAACGAAAATAACTTTTTCTGAATATTCTAATCGTTGGTCGTACACTAATACCTGTTTGGTGTTTTCATGAAATAATCAAAAAAATGGCTTTCGTTTGCGTTTAAAGCTCACAACGCAGGTGGCTCCAGCAGTGCCGAATTACGGGAAAACTTGGCTCTTCGGCACTTCATGTGGGTAGTTTGAAATCTAACTTCCCTATTTTTAGATAGATCATATTAATAAAATATCTAGTGTTTTTAAACCCTC
>JADGNM010000244.1 GCA_017883485.1 Methanosarcina sp. | reverse complement strand
TATAGCATAGTGGTACAAGAGTGCCAGGGTTCGAAATGTGCATTATAGTACAACTTTTTATCACAATTGTAGAATTGCATTTAGTTTTGAGACAGCCTGATAAGATTGGTTTTGGGATGAGCTCAATTCTAATCTATGATATCAATCCATTTGTCATCGGTTAACGAATTTTATGCACAACTTCGAATACCATGTATAGTGATTTTCCAGCTTGATGTTAGAATTTTAGCATCAAAAATAACACTTTTAACGTTTTTTCCTTAACCGAATACAAATGAATATCAACCAAATATAAAGGAGCTTCCTTATTTAGTTTAGTTTTTGCTTTTTATCACTCTTTGCTTTTATACTTCTCTATTTGGTCTCGCCGGTTACCTTGCTTCCTTCACAAACAAGATTTTTCGTTCCTTTTCCAAAGAAGCTCTTCGTCGTATACACGATCCACTTCCAGTGGAATATAAGGTGAACGCCTGTAAAAGTCGCCATCAGGATTCCGGCTCTGCTATGTATCCAGACCCATGTAGCCTTTGTTAACCCCACATACACCAAATGGCCTCCCCCTGGAATTCCTGAAGGCATAAAAAAATACATAAGTAAACCTGTACTCGCAACGCTAAAAAACAGGATTGTCAAAATAAGGTCGATTAAGTAATTGGTTTTAGTTCTGTTCAGCTTTTCACTTCCACTTTCATTTTTGTATTACATGAAAGTACGTGAGAATATGTACCTCACATACTTTCTTTTCTTTTTCCTGAACCTTGCATATTAGTTTTTTCTAACCATTGGCATGTCCTGAAAATTTGTGAGGCAACAATTGCCAGTATTTAATACAATTTGAAGTCTTCTGATCATTTTCTTTGGATTTACTCATTCCTTTCATGCTTGCTGCGCTGGTTTGATGACCTCAAGATTATTCCAGTTGAATTTTATTTGGAGGGCAGGCTCTTTTGTACTAAGGAAAATAATCAAAATCGTAGGGCATCTTTAGGACATGCACTTATACAGCGCCCGCACTTAATACAGTCAGGTTTGATCTCATTCTCACGGATTTTAAGCTGCATAGGGCAGACCTTTTCGCATTTGTTGCACTTAATGCATTTCTCTTCTGTGAGTCTTAGCTGATATCTTTTCCCACCAAGCAGACGCTGAACTGTTCCCATAGGACAAAAAGAACACCAGGCTCTCGGGTTAAGGTAACTGCCCAGAAGGACTGCAATTGACGTTGTCACAAGACACATGGTAACAAATACCATACCGATTTTCTCGAAAGTATTCTGGCTTCCGATAACGCTTGTTATCCTGTACACCATAAAGCTCATTAGCAAGAAAAATATCGGCAGACGGACCCATAGGCTCCGCAGAGTGTCAGGTATCCTCCTTTTCTTTGAAATTTTGATGACCCAGAAGTCAACAAGGCTTCCCCTTGGGCAGAGGTTTCCACAGAACCATCGGCCTCTGAAGGGGCTGCTCAGGAAGATTGCAGCAAAAACGAACAGCATGAAGTACCCAAGTATCGGGTACCAGAGCCCCCCGATTGAAACAATAAGGACCAGGATCCCCAGGTAAGGTGTTATTTTTAGCAAATTAAATCAAGCTCCATTTTCCCATTTCTTAAGTTCCTACTCTAATCGGCCGGCTCAGGAATTAAATCCAGTCATTAATATTTTTTATTTTAGTAATATTTTTTATTTTAGCTCTTGAATTAATTTTATAAAACATAGTCTCCCCTATCCAGGTTCTGCTGAACCCTCTGTAAAATCTCATTTCCATGCAGTTTTTTTACGGAACGCTGGATTGTGGAGATGTCAAGTTTCAGGGCCCTTGAAAGAGTGTCGGTATCAACCCACTGCCCTGTTTCGTTTATGAAATGCTTCATAACCTTGAGGTCTGTTTTATGAGATTAAGGGCACATTTAATCACATCTTCTACTTTGAACTCTTTACAAGCAAAGTTTATCATTCTGTTCCTTCTAAACTCCTGCAGTACTATATTATCTCCGCAGTAGAATATATACACTGGCAAGTACTGTATTCTCCAGCCAAAAATAAGAAGTACAGCATTTTCTTGAAACGGTTTGAATTCTGATTTAGTAGAGATGATTTTGAAAAACCCCAAAATTAAGTCGGTAGTTTATACAGTATATATATAATTAATTTATGAATTCACTTTGAGCAAGCGAATTAGAATAATCTAGGTTTAAAGGCCATTTGATTTAGAAAGGAGAAGGCAAAATCTTTGCCAATGTGCACCAGATAAATTCCTCAGCTTATGATGGAGTAATATAAATCTTTAAACGGGCAAAAAAGGCAGGTTTAGGAGGCCGTTTTCCTTCTGGTGAAATTGATGTTCTTTACTTGGACACCTTGAGATAGGAAAGTTCGGAATTGCGATATTAGGAAGAATTAATGGAATCTGCGTCCTTGAAGATACCGGAATTAAATTTGAGACGGACCCTTTTCTACATTTATGGAGTGCAAAACAATGTTAGAAATGAAAGAAGAGCAGATGTTCAGGCTTACTGTGATCTACGACAATGTAGCGGATCAAGATTTTGAAGGAAGCTGGGGATTTGCTGTCCTTGTTGAAACAAACCGCGAAATCCTTCTTTTCGATACCGGATGGGATGGAACTCTTCTTGTAAAACATATGAAGAAACTTAATATTAATCTCAAATGTATAAAAAAACTTATTCTTTCTCACCAGCATTGGGATCATATAGGCGGCCTTCCTGAGATTCTTCAGGCAAATCCCGGACTTAAGGTCTATGTGCCTGCGTCCTTTTCTAAGAACCTGAAAACAGAAATTGGAAACAGAGCTACTCTTATTGAAGTAAAAGAATCTGTAGAAATCTCTCAGGGTGTTAGGAGTACAGGGGAACTTGGAAATAAAATCAAAGAACAGGCCCTTATTCTGGATACTGGAAACGGATGTTACGTGCTTACAGGCTGCGCTCACCCGGGCCTTGCCATAATTATGGATACTGCTCTGGTTTACGGGAATATTAAGGGAATTTTCGGAGGGCTGCACGATAGTAAGGAGTTTGAAAGACTTACAGGGCTGAAAATCATAGCAGTAGGCCACTGTACTGCTCACAAAGAAAAAATAAAAGAGATCTTTCCTTCGGAATTCATTGAAGTTAAAGTTGGTTTACGCCTGGATTTGAAATGTGAGCCTATCCGAAAAGTCAATAATGATATGTTGAAAAGTTAGGCGGTTCATCAGTAATGAGTTGAAGTTTATCCAGAAATTTATTTGTGCCTGTTATTAAAAATACCCCCATTTGGCCAACTATTTATCTACTTTTGTCACCAAAACAATATTGGTGGCTCTAATGTGTGCAGAAATTTCTAAAGAACATCTCTCAACCTTTAATCGTCAATTGCAAACACAACTTCACAAAGAACTCATACATGACTTTTCATTTCCTCGCGCTGTCTGCAAATCACTATCTGAACTTTTCATTTCTTATTTTGACCTGTATTTCGGCAACCAACGCAAAGAAGGCCAGATTATCTTCCATGCTGTTTCTAAAGACATTCCTCCTGGAGTATTATAGAAAAAATGAATTTAGGAACCGCTAAAAAATAACATCACGTTTTCACGTTAGGAATCTCTCTATAAATCCATTCCAATAAATAATCATCAAAGACAATATCGGTAACTGAAATACTCAAAATTATATTTTTGTCATTCCTAAAAGGATTGCACTCTCTTCAAGAAGGCAGCCACCAACGATATGCTAATTTATAATAATATCAGCAAACGCAGACTTTACAGAACCCGATTTTTATGTACTCTCTCCCAGAGATCATGATTGCCTTGCCGTTTACGAGAGCATCAAATACCTTCTGTCGGGCCTTTTTCAGGTCATTCCAGAAGTTTTTCCGGGAGACTCCCATCCTGTCAGCAGCCTCGTTTTACTCGATCTAGAGTAGGTCACAAAAAAGGATAGTCTCAAGCTTTTCTATGGGAAAGTTGATAATTTCGAGATAGCAAAGTGGAACTTCTCTGGGTTTTTAATGATTGCCTTCGGAGGCATGATACCCTGCGATTAACTCTATTAATCATTAAATTGCGCATAAGCGACCTATTATAAATATTTATCGATTATGGCGGTTCTCTTTAAAGTGTTTTAATGTAGGAATTATCAAGTCTTCGGCGTCTAGATATATAATGTTCTTTTTGGAAAGGCAACCACTAATGATATTATGATTAATATGATATTAGACGCCGAAGACTTGACAGAACTTTAAAGAAAGCTTATATGTTGAGACAATATGTTTTTAGACAATCTGCTGGCGAACAACCGAAAGAAAAAGGTATGACTTACGCAACTAAATAGAAAAAATGGCATAAAAATCGACTGTTTATGCCATAATGCCTATAATATTTGCTTTATTTTTTACATCCAAAATAATTTGTCTGAGGAGGAAATATATGAAAAAATATCTTTCAGCTATTGTTTTATTAGTTATACTATTATTGCAAGCAGCTTTAGCTATTGTACCATCAATTACAATAGCTTCTGCGGCAGGTAATGTAACAATTAACGATTTTACTTGTAACATTACTAAAGGAACTGTTCCTTTAGAAGCAAGGTTAACCAGTAACGTTACAGGTGAAGTTACCAAATGGCGTTGGAATTTTTATAATCCACAAACTGATCGTTGGTCTTACAGCATTGCAGACAGAACTACTGGTCACACGTTCGGAGCAACAGGAGCTTATGGAGTTTTTAATGTTACATTGGAAGTATGGGGACCTGATGGAAATGATTCACTTAAAAAGATAGATTATGTTGTTGCT
>JADGNM010000243.1 GCA_017883485.1 Methanosarcina sp. | reverse complement strand
TGGGAACGTTTTCATAGTTCAACGGTTAATGGGAACGTTTTCATAGTTCAACGGTTAATGGGAACGTTTTCATAGTTTCAACGGTTAATGGGGAAGTTTCCATCCCCGCAGCAAGCTGCGGGGTATTCAAATAAAATAAAACTGAGATGGGGAGTCAAATACTGTAGAAAAAGCTATGTGCCGAATAAACCGCTGAATATATCTGCTAAATGTAACAGTAGAATATACAGCAGAATGTAATTTGTTTCCAATGTGTCAATATTCCGCTCATGTCTTAAAATTTTTTATATTGTAAGACTGTCTTATATTATTGATTTATGTCTCAATTTAACATATATGGCATAGTATAGTAGTATAATTTAATTACAGTTAAATTATATTTAAATAAAAATACATAATTTACAGAAAAAGACTTATAGATAAATTTCATAAATAGCTCTATTAGTCTGAATTAATTAATATTAAATGTTTATCCAGTCAAATAAAAGGACCAGTTTTATATTTTAGCTAAAAGCCAATTCCACCTGAGGCCTAAAAACTTGAAAAGAATAGAATCCTTTCTGCTTATATTTATGGTTTTGATTCCGTGCTTAATGGGCAGCTCAGGTTTAGCTACCGGGAGCTCAGAAAATCCTGATATGCTGATGAATTATACATCTAATCCCGAACCTGAGATTCAAACTGCGTCCATAAATCCCAGCTTTCTGAAAAGCTGTTATCCTTGTCCGACTGAACCTGATACTTTTGTGGATGATGACGGGTCCGTTTTAGGTACAGGATATATGCCTTCTCCTGTAGATCTGTCAGGACTTGCGAGATCCAATAGAAGGCTTTTGCTGAAAGCCTCAGATACTGACATTCCGGCTGTCTACGATCTGCGTAAGGAAGGGAGAACAACATTTGCAAAGGATCAGGGGCAGAGTGGCTGCTGCTGGGCTTTTTCAAGTCTGGCTTCTCTTGAATCATATCTAAGGGGAACAGAAGTAATAACTTATGACTTTTCCGAAAATAATATGAAAAATCTTGTCTCCGAGAACTATTCCGAGGGATTTGACCTTGCCCCGGATGAAGGGGGGAACGCTTACATGGCAGCGGCATATCTAACTCGCTGGGCGGGACTTGTAAATGAATCCGATGATCCTTATAGTGATTCCTCAGTCTATTCGCCCATCGGACTTCCGGTACAGAAACATGTTCAAGAGATATTTTTCTTGCCTTTGAGGATCGGGTCTCTGGATAACGAGTTTATTAAAAAAGCACTTTTAAAATACGGGGCTGTATATTCCGCAATGTATTGGGATAAAAATTATTATCAGGAAAATAATTACGCCTATCGATACACTGAAAGTCAAATTGCCAACCACGCCATAACCATTGTGGGTTGGGATGATTCTTTTGACAGGAACAAGTTCAAGCAGGTCCCGTCCGGAGACGGGGCTTTTATCGTGAAGAATAACTGGGATCAGAGCTGGGGTGAAGAGGGCTATTTTTATATTTCCTACTATGATTCCAAGCTGGGATACAACGAAAATGCCGTGTTCACAGCTGAAAGGAAGGATAATTATGACTACATATACCAGTATGATCCCCTGGGATGGGTAGTCTCAAAAGAGTATCCGCAGAGCTGGATTGCCTGGGGTGGAAATGTCTTTTCGTCGAAGGGGAATGAAACTCTCAGGGCCGTAGGATTCTATACTACAGACCTTAATACGGTTTATGATATATATGTTTACGAAAATCCTGCAGCCGGCCCGGTTAATTCGAGAGGGGTTTTTACTGTGCATGAAAGTGGCACATATTCTTTGCCAGGATATCATACCCATGTATTGAATTCGCAAGTACGGCTGAGACAGGGAGAAAAGTTCTCAGTTGTAATTAAATTAAATAACCCTTCTGCTGGTGGTACTCTTGCAGTTGAGCAGCCCATTGGCCCTTACAGCAGCAAGGCACAGGCAAATCCCGGAGAAAGCTACACGAGTCCGAATGGGATAACCTGGGAAGATATATCCAGATCTTTAGAAGCGGATGTCTGTATAAAAGCTTTCACGACTACCGATTCCCTCCCTGAGGCTGACTTCTCCTCAAATACCACGGACGGAACTTATCCCATGACAGTCCAGTTTACCGACCTTTCCAAAAACGCTTTTTCCTGGGAGTGGGATCTGAACGGAGACGGAATAGTGGATTCGACAGCCAGAAACCCGACCTATACTTATGGCTCTTTCGGCAATTATACTGTCTCTCTGAAGGTTAGCAACAGAAATGGATTCGACTCCGAAACGAAAAGCAATTATGTAACAGTGATCCCTCTTTCAATTACTTCAGCAAATCCGCAGGGAAGTGTCATATCCGTTCAAGGAGATGTGCAGAGGTTTAATGTCATCACAAACCACATCTGCAACATAAGCTGGTACCTCAATGGAGAGCTTAAGTCTCCTGAATTCAATGTTAATAAGAGTTCATACTATAATGGCGCCCTTTCTACAGGCTCCTATAACGTTACCGCCCTTGCCGAAGCTAGAGATGAAATAGATATGCACAGCTGGGAATGGACAGTCCACGAATGGAATCCCTGGGAAAGTTCGACTTCAAAGGAAGGGAAAAATGTAACCACTGCAGAACTGCAAGAAGCTATTCATTACTATCAAAATGGACTACAAATTCCTAGAACCGGATCGAAAGTCACGAGCGAATTGCTAAAAGAATTCATAACAGTCTGGAGGGAACCCAATAAATAAGAAGTTGTAATATATTACAAATGATAAAAAGGAAAGCTTGAGAATCAATTAGTTTCCCAAAACTCATTTCTCTATTTTTCTTTTTTCAGAGTCTTTTCGACTTCTTCCCCGATTTTAACGTTCATAAGAAAGTCGTCAACCGTTGCAAGAAGAGAACCTATTTTCTCGGAGGAAAACCATACAGCAACCCTCTCGTTACTGATTTCACTTTTCATGCTTCTGAGATTATCCGGAGAAAGGGCTTGAAGGATTCTGGCTGCGGATTTTCTCGATTCTGCGTCTGAAAATTCAATAGTGCCTGTAACATTCATAAAAAATCCCCAAACGTTTTATAAACTATGTTTTATAATCCCAAACGTTTTTATACTTTTTTGTTAACTTATTTTGCCTCCGTTTGCTTATTTGTTTTTATTACCTTACTTTGTTTTCCCTTTACCAGGTTTCCGGAGCTGGTCTCCTACGATCCGGTCTGCAATGCTCAGGAATACCTCTACACTCCCAAGAGGAATTGAAGCACCAGAAGCTACATTGTGTCCGCCTCCGCTTCCACCGACTGCATTTGCAGCTTCCTTGAGGGCAAATGAAAGATCCAGGCCTTTTGAAACAAGCTCGCGAGTGCCCCTGGCAGAGACTTTAAGGATACCTTCAGATTCGTTTACGCAGATAAAGGGGAGTTCCGGATGGAGGTAGCGGACGACCGTGCTTGCAAGGTTCCCTGTAGAAACAGCGTCAGCAGTGTTGATATACCAGATATTTTCCCCTTTGTGAATTTTCTCTACATTTTCCCTGATATCCAGAGTAAGTTTTTTCTCGTGTTCTTTTGTGAGGAAAAGGGCGTCATCGACAATTTCCCGGTCTCTCAGGCAGATGGCGAGAGCCAATCCATAGACTTTCTGTTTCCCGCATGTGCTGAGAACAGATATGAAATCGTAAACATTTTTCACGAGCTCCCTGTTCAGGAGTAAAACTTCCCCTATCACAGCTTCAACGGCTTCCGGGCTCGCCTGCCTGGAAAGTTTCAGTGCGACAGCGTTGACAAGTTTAATGACCGCTTCTTCAGGCAGCTCCTCAATATTTCCCGAAAGCTCAAGCTTTCTCAGGAATTCTTTCACCTTTTCAGGATAGCCGGTAAAGTCAAGGAAAGGCTCGGTACTGTATGCCAGTACATCTGTAAGGTCTCCATCTCCTACTTTTAGTCCTCTCCGGACGGACACGACCTTTGCTTTTAAGGCTTCTTCAAGGATAAAGGCATTAGCCGTATTAAAAAGCTGCCTGTCCCCGACTGCGCCTGCAATTGCCAGCCCTGCAAGATCGACATTGTTTGCATTCATTTCCCGAGCTACCAGGTAGCAGGTGCCTGAAGCAGAAATGTCCGTAGCTCCATCAATTCCTACTGTATGGGCATTTACTACTGCCTTTGCATGAGACTGTCCTACTGGCTTATGGTGGTCAAGCACTAAAACATCAGTTGCCACATTATTTATGATTTCAGGCTGCCCGCTTCCCATATCGCAGAAGATTACGAGTTCTCCCCTGGAAACACTCCTGTTTACCTCTTCAATAACAGATTCATCCAGCCTTCCGGCTATCGAAAGCTGGAATTGGATTCCAGCCCGAAGCAGGGCGTGGGCCATTATCCCGGCCGAACTTAGCCCGTCGGCATCATTATGCGAGACTATGCGCACGAACCTGTATTTCCTGATTTTCTCGGCCGCATTTTTTGCAAGGCTTAGCAGTTTCTCAAGCTCGCTCAAAACCCATCACTCAAAGAGTTCAGTAATAAAGTAATAAATTAATAAAATTATAAAGTCAGCAGGCCAATTAACGTCAAATTGTAAGTACACAAAGGATGCCAGTCTATACTGGCTTAATAATATAAAACACAATGCCCTGAAAAGCAAACTCTCAAATCTGCAGAATTCAGTAAATTATAATTTGAGGAAAAAGATGGGAGACGGGAGAGACTGTAATATGAATTCATTGGTCATCGGTTAAGGAAAAAGTATCAATCTTGCTATCGATTTTATATAATTTAACTATATTAAACTCACACAATGGTACTTCAGTCATCCG
>JADGNM010000242.1 GCA_017883485.1 Methanosarcina sp. | reverse complement strand
AGATTTTGATCGGAATCAAAAAGAGGCGAGGGTCCACTTCATCCCCAACCTGAAGGTCGGGGTATTCGTGACCCTCTGCGCTCCCTAGTAATAAAGGAACAGTCATAATATGTCAGGAAGTTCCGGAAAAGTTTACCTTGTTGGTTCAGGTCCAGGCGACCCTGAGCTCCTTACCCTGAAAGCCCGCCGTCTGATCGATAGCGCTGAACTAATTATTTATGACCAGCTTCCCGGAAAAGCCATACTCGACTCGATGCCTGCAAATGCGGAAAAAATCGATGTCGGAAAATATGCTGGTAATCATACAATGACTCAGGCGGAGATCAATGAGTTGCTTGTTCGGAAAGCAAAGGAAGGAAAGACGATAATCAGGCTGAAAGGAGGAGATCCCTACGTTTTTGGAAGAGGGGGAGAAGAAGCCGAGGTACTTGTAGCAGAAGGCATTGAGTTCGAAGTCGTGCCGGGAATCACTTCCGCAATCGCAGTACCTGCTTATGCGGGAATTCCGGTAACCCACAGGGAAAGCGCCTCGATGGTGACTTTCATAACCGGGCATGAAGATCCTACAAAGCCTGAGAGCGGGCTTGACTGGGAAACCCTGGCAAAGTTCGGAGGAACAATTGTAATCCTGATGGGCGTGAAAATGCTCGGCCGAAATGCAGAAGAGCTGATTAAACACGGAAAAGACCCTGATACACCTGTTGCGGTCATTGAGAGAGGCACCAGACCTGACCAGAGAGTGACTGTCGGAACTCTTGCGAATATTGCAGATCTTTCAAATGAACACAAAATAAAGGCGCCTGCAATCACGGTCATAGGAGACGTGGTCAAAATGCATAATATCCTCGGAGAACAGCGTACAGCTACGGAATTTTAACGAATTCGAAGGGATCAGGTATTCGAAGGGATCAGGTATTCGAAGGGATCAGGTATATGATGGAAGAACAAGAGAAGGAAAAAATACCCGTCCTTGCAATTATGAGGCCGGAAAGTTACAGGGAAAAGTCAGAGACTCTTGCCCGAGAATACGGCTTTAATCCGATCTATGCCCCTATGATAAAGCTTGAAGCCGTGAAAGATGAAGGTTTTAAACCCTTCGTAAAAAGAGTCCTTGCAGGAAAGTCTGATTACATAGTTTTCACCAGCGCAAATGGAATAACTTTTACTCTTGAAAAGCTCTCTGAATACGAAAAAGAAAATTTTATCACAGCGCTGAAAAAATGCAGGGTAATAGCAATAGGCCCTAACACTGAAAAAGAACTTATAAAAATAGGAATTGACAATCCTTTTTTACCAGGAAACTACAGTTCCGAAGGGATTGTAGAAGTTCTCTGCCCTGAGGTAAACGGGAAAATAGTTGACCTTGCAAGGAGCTCCTATGGGGCCAAACTTTTAATAGAAGGGCTCGAAAAATGCGGGGCTGTTGTTTACGATACTCATGTGTATACTCTCAGCATCCCTGAAGGAACGGTCCAGAAAGAATTGATCGAACGCACCCTCGCCGGGGAAGTGGATGCTTTTGCCTTTACAAGCTCCATGATGGTTAATGGCTTTATGATGCATGCCGAACGGCTGGGAGCAGGGGATGCCATTAAAGAAACTCTCAACAGGGCTGTTGTAGGAGCCATTGGAACCCCGACAGGAGATACCCTGAGGAAACATGGGGTCAATGCGAGTGTTATTCCGGAAGAGTTTACTTTCGAAGCGCTGTTAAAGGCAATGAAGAGCCGACTTTGAGATGGAATTACCGACTTTTAGATGTGAATTAATATGATAGGCATTTCAAAACTATACTGCGGGACTGTGGAGCCTTCTGACGCCCTCCGCTACGGTAGGGAATCAAAAAGACTTCCATCTCACCTATTGCAGTTTTCAAAAGATAAAAAGCCCGTAGTGGTCTGGAACACGACCCGCAGGTGCAATCTAAGATGTGTCCACTGCTATGCACAGGCAAAAGATATTGAATTCGAAAATGAGCTTTCGACAGAAGAAGGCAAAAACCTGATGGATGATCTTGCAAATTTCGGAAGTCCTGTAATCCTTTTTTCCGGAGGGGAACCGACGCTTAGAAAAGACCTGCCGGAACTTGCAGCTTATGCTCGAGAAAAGGGTATGAGAGCTGTGATTTCCACAAATGGGACACTTATAAACAGGGATTTGGCAAAAAGATTAAAGGATGTGGGTCTCTCTTACGTGGGAGTTTCCCTGGATGGAATAAGAGAAACAAATGACAGGTTCAGGGGAGTAAAAGGAGCATTTGATGCAGCTCTCAAGGGCCTGCACAATTGCCAGGAAGCAGGCATAAAGGTGGGTTTGCGTTTTACCATAAATAAGCAAAACGTCAGGGATATCCCTGCAATCTTTGATCTTCTGGAAGAAGAAAAAATTCCCAGAATATGTTTTTATCATCTGGTTTATGCAGGCAGGGGTTCTAATATGATAAATGAAGACCTCTCCCTCGAGGAATCCAGGCAGGCTGTTGATCTTATCACCCGGAAGACAAAAGAGCTGCATGAAAAAGGCTTCCCTGCCGAAGTCCTGACAGTTGACAATCATTGTGACGGTCCCTACATATATTTGAAGCTTCTTAAAGAAAATCCGGAAAGAGCTGCAGAGGTGTTCAAACTCCTATCCATGAATCAGGGGAACTCATCAGGAATCGGGATCGGATGCATATCCTGGGACGGCTCGGTGCATGCCGACCAGTTCTGGAGACACTATTCCTTCGGGAATGTACGGGAACGCCCGTTCAGTGAAATCTGGAATGACCTCAGCGATGAACTGATGGCCGGGCTCAAAAACCGGAAACTCCTTATCAAAGCTCATGGAGACCGCTGCGCCAGGTGCAAATGGTTCGATGTCTGCAACGGGAACTTCAGAGTACGGGCAGAAGCCGTATACGGCGATGTATGGGCAGATGATCCTGCCTGCTACCTTACAAAAGAAGAAATAGTGTATTATGAAGCCTGAGACTTTCCAGGCTTCCAGATTCTATAAAATCAGGAAATTGAAAATGAAAAATGAAAAAACTAAAAACAAAAAAAATTAGAAAATTTGAAGATTATTTTTCCTCTTTTACATCTTCAAGCGTAGTACTCGTTTCTGGCCTCTACCATAACTTTTATGTGGGAAAGTGGAGTCATAGGTGCGATTCCACAGCCAGGAGCAAGTACATCTACTCCTTCTGCAATGGCTTTTTTGCATTCTTCTTTGATCTTCTCAATCGGGCCGGGGAGCAAAACGAAGGGACTTGAGATATTTCCGACAAGTCTTGCCCTGTCTCCGATAACTTCCTTTGCCTTTTTAATGCTGCCAATTTTTTCTTCAACGCTCAGGCCCTGGAAACCGCAATCTGCCATATAGTCGAGTATACGGGTCACATTGCTGCAGATGTGCAGGACTTTAATCGAATTAACTTCTGAGGAAAATCTCTGCATCCTTGGCTGGAAGTCATTCTTGAAAGAATCAGGACTCAGAAGGTCAGGAGATGCCACGGGATCTGCGACTGAAATGACATCTGCACCTGCAACAACCATTGCATTTGCATAGGCTATCGTGGCATCGGCTGCAAAATCCAATATTTGATGGAAGAGTTCGGGTTTTTTAAGAGACCATTTCATAAAGGACTTTATGCTTGCTAGATCTGAGGCAAGAGTTACCGGTCCTTCCATTCCCCCAATAATTGGCACATCAGAGCCTACCTTTTCTCTTATAATTTTAATTGAATCAAGTACAGTCTGAATCCTGCCCATATCGAGCAAGTTTTCAGGCATCCTCATGTTTTCCAGATCCTTAGTATAGGGATTCGCTGTAACAGAGGGCTGTCTGTTCTTTGTTCCCATATTTACTTCGCAGCCCATAGCTCCGGCAAGAACGGTCAGGCAATAAGGAACTCGTACAGCCTCAAGCCCGCTAAGCTCATAGTTTGCAATCGCGAGCTTCGCCATTTGCTCAGGGTCAGAGTGAGCTTCCGGCCAGGGAGCTCCCACCTCGTCCATTAATTCTACAATTCCGGTCTGAGTTACGGAACAAACCGGTACTTTGTCAACTTCCTTTCCTTCCAGCGCGTTTAAAAGCCTCTCCTTCAATGTCATTTCAACCATGGTTGATCTCTCCATCTTTAGTTTTTATTCGATGGTCTTATAGCCTTAATATCTTTAGTATATTATTTAGTACATATAATCTTTAGCACATTAATAATTAAAAATTAGCCTTCAAAATTGATTTATAACCCAATTGAAGCACATAAAAGTTTTCATAATTTCCATTAAAGACAAAGAATCGCCTTCAGGAAACCAAAATCCCCATCTTGGATGACTAATATATCTATTTTTTATGCTATATGATTGTTTGGGAATACGTAAAGCAAAGATCAGAAAGTGAAATATGAATATATTTCAGGTAAAGCAAAAGAAAAGGCAACTTAGCACGCAAAAAAGTCATACGACCTCAGAAGTAATATGACAAAAGATAAGGAAATAAAAGTGAGATGCAATGAATTAATGCGAGAGGGCCAGTATGAACATATTAGACAGAGTAAAGGTGATTCAAGAAGATATTGTAAAACTGGAAGTAGATGCAATCGTAAATGCTGCGAATCCTACTCTTTTGGGAGGCGGAGGGGTTGATGGGGCTATTCACAGAGCTGCAGGCCCCGAATTGCTTGAAGAGTGCAGGACGTTGAAAGGCTGTCTCACAGGAAAAGCAAAAATTACTAAGGGGTACCTGTAACTATTCAGGTATCCTTGAAAGGTCCAAACTTTTTCCGGAACGGGGAAAATTGTATATAAAATGAGTTATTTTTATCCTTTATGAAACGTGAAG
>JADGNM010000016.1 GCA_017883485.1 Methanosarcina sp. | reverse complement strand
TTTTCTGTTAAACTTACTTTGTTGAGGTTGACGGCTTTCATCCCCCACCTGTCGGCTTGATAGCCTCCGAGGAAGGGGACTTCCCGCCTTCATGTTGAAAAAATTGAGAACGGATCATTTTTCATCACTACTACCTGCACATGTCACGGAGTTTTGAACCTGTTCTACGTCAAGCAGTGAATTTAATATTTTTCCGAAGAGGTTTTAGATTCGTATTCGATTAACCTATCCCCGTGAGAAGCAAAAATAGATCTGGTATCGGGCAGATAAATATGACGGGGATTTTATGGATGTATTTGTGGGTACAAGCGGCTGGTACTATGATTGGAACAAAAAGAAAAACCTTGATTGGTTCGTCCAGAATTCCAGCCTGAACACCGTCGAACTTAATGCCAGCTATTATAGGTTTCCCTTCCAGAACCAGATCAGAAGCTGGAATATGAAAGGGGCAGGGCTCAGGTGGAGTGTAAAAGTCCACAGGTCAATAACTCACTGGCGCCAGTTGAATGAGAATGCTTTTGAAACCTGGGAGAAATTTCGGAAGCTTTTTGAGCCAATGGATCATCTCATTGATTTCTATCTCTTTCAGGTGCCTCCGAAGTTCGATGATGTCACTAAGGCGCTCAGGTTTGCAGACAATACTGGGCTTGGCGGACGGTTTGCCCTGGAGATAAGGAATAAGGAGCTGCTAGGAAACGATGAGTTGTGTGCAGATCTTTTGGAAAAAGTGACCCTTGTATCAGTAGATTCGCCTGATTACAGAGATAGGATCTTTCCGGGAAAAATCATTTATATGAGAATGCACGGAAGAGAAAGCTGGTACAATTATAATTATTCTCAGAAAGAAATAAAAGAGACAATCGGGAAAATCGATGAGTTTGAGCCTGAAAAGGTCTATATCTATTTCAATAATAATCATAATATGCTGGAAAACGCAAAGATGACTTTAAAAGCCTGGTCTGATATGTAAACCCAAAGATTTTTCCTCAATTTCCAAAAATCTCTTTTTTGCGGGTAACAAATATTTGACTTAATGACATATGTTCTTATTTTTTCCTCTGAACTTGGAAAAAAACTGTTTCAATTGTCAACCTTTATAAAGAATAATTTATTATATTAAGAGTTGTATTCAAAGTTTGATACGGAGATTCTGAAAAGTCAGAGGTCTGCTCTCTTCAAAATTAGAACCCCCATTCTGGACGTTGCAACTGACGACTGAGAGCTATTTATCCGGAATTCCCTATATATATAAAAAAGAAGTGAAAATATATGTTCTGGAGTAAAGAGGATATTGTAGAAAGGCTGAGCAAAATCCCTACAACCCTTGAAGACGTCTCAATAGAAGTCTTCGAAGGTATACCCCAAAAGAATGATTTCCTATTCAGAGCCAGCCTTTCAAAAGAAAATTGCACAGATTCAGCCTACATCTGCAGAACCCTACAAACGAATGTAAGTGTAGAACAGGTAAGTATAGAAAAGGAACTTGCGTATCCTTACATGAATGGTTCTCCATCGAACGAGTTTGCCATTCACTCAACGCAGTACCAGTTTATGCTTCCTTATGAAATCATCGGCTACGGCATCAGGAAAGAATACAGAATATTTCAGCCGGATGAGTTAAAAACAATGTTTCCTGTAGCTTATAAGGAGTTAATGGAAAACAAACTCAAGTCCGGAGCCGAAAAACAGAATTTCGATTCTGCAGATTGTTACCGCCTGGAGAACGAAAGTTTCCTCCAGTACATCAACACTCCCAAAATCATAATTACTAACAACTACAATCTGCAAGCTTCTTACGATCTGATCGGAAAGCACGTATTTGCAGATGGAGTAGGAGTTGTTCTTGGAGACCCCACACTGTACCTTTACATAACAGCTGTACTCAACTCCTCCATATCAAAGGCTTTTCCCGAGATATGGGGCCGCGAGCACGGGCAAACCAGGAATAAGATATGTGCAAATATGTTGAAAAGATTTCCAATCGTGTTCCCAAAAAAGCAAACGACAGAGAACATTATAGGCAGAATAGCTCGCTACCAGATTTATCTTAACAGGCAAAAGGATGCGGCAAAAGTTTACGCTATACCTGGCTACCAGAGATTAATTGATTTCTACAAAAGAATCTCAGATCTTCTGATTCTGGACACATATATGACAGATGACCTTGATCCGAAGCTCCTTGAAATTCTTGCAGAAAATATTACTCCATCTGACGAAGAATTAGAGTACAGCAATGACATAAACCTCATGATCGGGTTACAGGCGATAAAAGACAACATTCTTTATTCTCCTGACTTCAGGCAGTGCAGGTTCAGCAACGAATTTACAAACATTCTGGCGACCCTGAAGAATAGCAGTGTCTGGTAAAAGAAAAATCCTTGGCCCCCTACAAAAGGGAATTAAATTTTTCTTTTCCAGTCAGAAGAGTATGGATTAATAGCTTATGGTGGCGGGAGTTTGCTGATGTAATGGTTTGCTCTTCAGCTCCTATTTTTGCCTGCAAAAATTTCTCTTTCATTTTCTCCTGAGTTTAATAAATATTCTCCGAGAGTGTATATCCGAGCTGGTCTGAAAGAGAAGTAAACTTTTTCAATTTGCTTATAAAGTCCCTGTACTTTTTTCCCATTACTTTTAAGTCCTGACCTGCCTCTTACTTAATATAGAATACTCTGAAAATTTACTGTTAATTCTCCGGATGTGACGTCATTATACAGTTTTTCGTTAAGGAGGGGTAAATAGTGATCAATTCCAATGAATCAGAAAAAGAAGAGGTATCAGAAAAAGACGAGACTTCCGCAGGAAATTGCTCCGCTGGAATAGAAGGTAAAAAGGCTGAAAATTACAGTAAAAGAGTGGAAAATCATAAAGTTTTGCTTGAGAGGTATGAGCAGCGGTTGAAAAACCTTGATCCCGAACTTATCACTCCGGAAGACGGAATAGCCCTGAAGGAAGCTTTTTTGCATGCAAAAGAGATTTTCGAGCCTGAAGAACTGGTAAGCTGGTTTATTGTCACGACTGAACCATTTTATAGATCAGTGTCATGGAAAGTACTTTTACCCTTCTACGAAGAGCTGCTTAGAATTGCGGAAAAGGAACTCGGGCCGGATAGTGCAGGAACTGCGGCTGCATTGAATGGGCTTGCAGGAATTTACCGCTATAAAGGTGATTATGAAGAGTCTCTAAGGCTTTTTTCCAGAGCGCTCAGGATCCGTGAAATGCTTGGAGCAGAACGGTCTGAGACCGGGGATACGCTCAGCGAGCTTGGCACTCTCTATTACTTGCTGGAAAGGCACGAAGAAGCCCGTTCTTCTTATATACGTGCGCTTGAGATCCAGGGAAAGTTCTTGAGTCCTGAAAATCTGGGTGCTGTACGGACTTTGAACAGGATGGCTTTCTTCTATAAAGGAATGGAAAAACCCGAAATAGCTGAAGAATTCTACACCAGTGCTCTCAAACTTCTGGAAGAGTTTCAGGAGCATGAGCCTGAGAAACGCGTGGTTCTGGTGCATAAAGCCGGAACCCTGAATAACCTGGGTGTTCTGCTTTCCGAAATGGGCAAAACCGAGGAAGCTGAGGAGATATATGGACAGGCTCTAAAGCTCCAGGAAAAAATATACTGTACGGAACACCCGCAGGTAGCCCAGACCTTAAACAACATTGCCCTTCTCTATTTCCAGACTGCAAGATACGAAAAAGCCCTTATCCTCTACACCGGGTCCCTCGAGATGATGGAGAAATTCGGGAAAACCGAACATACGGGCTTTGCCACAACCCTGAACAACCTTGCAGGCGTTTACGTCCAGAAAGGACGCTATGAAAAAGCCCTGGAACTTTACCAACAAGCCATTGAAATCAGGGAGCGAATCCTCGATCCTGACCATCCGGATGTTGCCAAGACCTTAAACAACCTTGGTGAACTCTACAGGATCCTTGGCCAGTATAAAAAGGCCCTTCCCCTGTATATCCGTGCCCTTGATATATACGAAAAGTCTCTCGGCCCGACCCATCCTGATGTCGGCACCACGCTCAACAACCTCGCAGGTCTCCGCGAAAGTCTGGGCGAATACGAAGCCGCAATCGACCTCTACGAAAAAGCCCTCGATATAATCGAAAAAAAATACGGGATAGATCATCCATATTTTAAAGTAACAAGGAATAATCTAATTGGCCTGTACGAGAAAATGGAGAGGAGTTGGCGGAAATAGGAGTTTTGCGGAAATAAGAATTATTCCTTGCTCACAAATACTCCGTGCTTAATCGATCGATATTGTTATGGGCTTTGCACCTTAAGTCCCATTTTTTCCCCTCTTCAGGTGCAGACATAAGACTTTAAGCGCAAAGCTATTGTAAGGAGAACCTGATAGTGCCCTCGGGATTTCCTATCCGGCACCCTGAGCTGACTGGAGCCGATCGTTTCTAAAAATAGTCGCAAAATTTGATTTTCGCAAATACAGGATTTCTCCAATTTATGAAAAAAATGAAATAGATGGTATTTATATACCGTTTTTTGCTTTTAACGCATCTTCTCAATATTGGAAAAGCCTCAAGTTTATATTCACCACACATGAATAATCAATATGATTAGCATTTTTTAAAAAACAAATTTAAAAAACTGTTAATTAAACAATTTAGAGGGGATTGCGAATGTTAGATAATGAAAGGATGGCTACTATCCAGGAACTTCAGGAAAGGGGCAGAGCCCTGAGAGAACAGGTACCCCGCGGCAGCCACAGGACATGGACGCCTGCGCCTTCGAGACCCGATCCAATAGGCCTGCTTCAGGAACAGGACAAAAATCGTCTGCAACATCTTTTGCCATTAAAATATTGCCGCATGCTTAAATCGTATTTTTCCTTCATGCGGGGTATGGCTGCAATGATGGCGGCCGATCTTGCTACAACACCGGTTACCGGGCTGCAGGTGCAGCTCTGCGGGGATGCACACCTGTTTAACTTCGGCGTTTTTGCCACGCCGGAGCGAAAGCTGGTTTTCGACATTAACGATTTCGATGAGACCTATCCCGGTCCATGGGAGTGAGACCTCAAACGCCTGGCAACCAGCGCGGTGTTAGCGGGAAGGGCAAAAAAATTTGACGATGAGATGAACCGGGAACTGGCTATGGTTGTTAGCAGATCTTATCGCGGGGCCATTGCAAGTCTTGCCGGGGCTTCCCCCCTGGAGGTGTGGTATCACGACATGGAGATAGATAAAGTCTTTGAGATCTTTGACATGTCCTCCTTGAAAGCCAGAAGAAGCGTCCAAAAGGTTATCGATAAGGCAGTAGAAAATACACAGGAACGTACAGCGGAAAAAATAAGTGAGAAAGTTGGCGGCAGGCGGCAAATCCGAAACGATCCTCCATTTCTGGTGCGTTTGGATGAAACTGTGACCGAAGAACAAAAAGCATGGATTACAGAAAAGGATGTTGAAAAGTTGTTTAAGGGTTACTTGGCAAGCCTTCCGGAAGAAAAGCGCCAGCTCATGTCGCACTTTCGACTCTCGAGTGGAGCTATGCAGATTGCAGGTACCAGCAGCATTGGAAAGCACTGTATTCTCTTCCTGCTCGAAGGTGCTGCAAAAGAAGATGCGCTGATACTGCAACTGAAAGAGGCGGTGCCGTCAGTTCTGGAACCCTACGTCGCAGGGAAGGAATATAAAAGCCAGGGTCAGCGCGTGTTGATCGGACAGAAAATGATGCAGGCCGCAAGCGATATCTTTCTATCATGGATCGATGACTCATCGACCGGAATCCAGTACTATTTGCGTCAGTTTAAAGACATGAAGGGCTCATTTGACCTGGACTTCCTGGACAAAGAAAGCCTGGAAACGTATCTCATGGTGTGCAGTGCGTGCCTTGCCCGAGCTCATGCGAGGACAGGGAATGCAGCCTGTATTTCGGGATATATTGGCAAGAGCGACACTTTTTGCGAGGCCGTCACTGATTTTGCTGTGGCCTACGCCGACCAGACGAAACGCGATTATCTGGCACTGAAGGAAGCAGTGAAGTCCGGCCGCATTGAAGCCGAAAATGAGTGCAAAAAATTAAAATTTTATTCTTTGAAGAAAAAAGAAAAAAGTCTCATAAGCATTCATTTGCGCTCTCCAAGGAAGATCATCATTCCTGCAGGTGAAGCCTTTTTGTAGATTTCTTCCAGCATCTCAAGCAAATCCTCTTCGCCGCTCCAGAAGGGAAATTTCCCAAGCCTTTTTGGAAGGGCAGCTGGAACCGGAGGAATGTGAGCCTCAAGGGAGGGGCTTTTTTCCTCTTTTGGGTTTTCAGGGAGCCTGCCCCAGAAGGCTTCCGGATCAAGGGGCAGAGGCTCAGGTAAAATAGGAGATATTCCACCTTTGGGTGAAGTTCCAGTTTCACCATCAGGCCTTTCCATAAAGATCCCGGCTTCTGCTACCTGGTCCGCAGTTTCCGGAACAAAGCCCTTTCCGAGAATGGACATAAAATCATCCATGTCCACACCTCTTAGCTTAAAGATAAGGAAAGGGTCCCTGTCAAATTCTTCCCCGATCAGGTAGTAGACGGCTGCAATGTGTTTGCAGGGGTTTGACCAGTCGGGGCAGGAGCAATCGGTTTCAAGGTCGTCGAGCGTTTCAGGGAAGAGGGAGAGCCCGATTTCCTTAAATACGGAATCAATATCTTCCGGCATCTCACCTGCGAGGAGCTTTGCTGCAAAGATAGGTTTCAAGGCAAGTTTTTCTGCAAGGAGTTCCCATTCGGAACCGGTCAGGGTCCGGACTTTGATCGTTACTTCATAGGGTTTGGGTTTTGAACCCTGGACTTTCGCCCTTACAAGCCCTGCCTCTATTTTTATGGAGGTTACCTGACCCTTGCGGGCATAGCTCTTTCCGCGGCCCAACCTGGCCCCAATATTAAAGCTTTCAAGGGTTTTAATCCAGCGTTTTGCCCACCAGCTCTGGGTAAAGCTCCCACGTTTGGATTTTGCCTTAATACCCCCTTTGACCTCAATTGGTTTTGAGGGCTCATAATGACCATAACCATCCCAGTAAGCTGCCATTTTATTCACCTACCGCTTCTTCTCGAAGAGCAAAAATATCCTTCAATTCCTCATTGGAAAGTTCTGTCAGCCAATTTTCTCCTGTTCCTACAACATTCTCTGCAACCTGCACTTTGCGCTCGATAATCTCATCGATTTTTTCCTCAAGCGTGCCTGCGCAGATGAACTTATGTACCTCAACATTTTTTGTCTGGCCTATACGGAATACCCTATCTGTTGCCTGGTTTTCCACAGCCGGATTCCACCACCGATCGAAGTGGAAAACATGGTTGGCTCCTGTCAGGTTCAGCCCCGTGCCTCCGGCTTTGAGGGAGAGGACAAAAATCGGGAGGTATTCTTTTCCTTCCTGGAAGCGCTCAATCATCCTGTCCCGCTGCTTTCTTGGAACCCCGCCGTGCAGGAAAAGAACTTCGCAGCCGAAACTTGCCTGCAGGTGTTCTTTTAACATTTTGCCCATCTCAGCAAACTGGGTGAAAACAAGGGCTCTTTCCCTGTTTTCCAGCACCACATCCAGCATTTCGGTAAGCATCGCAAGTTTTCCTGACCTGCCGGGGATGCCGGAATTGTCCTTCAAAAACTGTGCGGGGTGATTGCAGACCTGCTTGAGCCTTGTAAGGGCAGATAGGACTATGCCTCTTCTCTGGATGCCTTCTTCGGCTTCCTCAATTGCCTCTTCGATATCTTCGAGGACTGCAGCATAGAGAGAAGCCTGTTCTTTTGTCAGCGTACAATAGGTTTTCATTTCCATTTTATCCGGAAGGTCGGAGATAATCGAACTGTCGGTCTTCAACCGGCGCAGGATGAAGGGGCCAGTAATTTCTTTCAGCCTCCTAGCAGCCTCCTGATCCCTTTCGGCCTGAATGGGAATAAAGAAATTCCGCTTGAAACCTGCCTGGTTGCCCAGGAACCCGGGGTTTAAAAACTCCATGATAGACCAGAGGTCTCCCACATTATTTTCGACCGGAGTCCCTGTCAGGGCTATGCGGTAATCAGCTTCAAGAGCCCTGGCTGCCTTTGCCTGTTTAGTTTCCGGGTTCTTTATGTTCTGGGCTTCATCAAGTACCATTCCGGCCCAGGGAACCCCTTTTAAAAATTTGACGTCCCGCTGCAAAAGCCCATAGCTTGAGATAACAATATTATGATTCATGGATTCCTTTTTGAATTCCTCTTCCTTTTTCCGGCTGGTTCCGTGATGTACCATTACCGAAAGTTCCGGGGTAAAGCGAGCAGCTTCTTTTTTCCAGTTATTGATAACGGAGGTCGGACAGACCAGAAGGACCGGTTTTGGAGCCTTACGTCCGTCAGCCTGTTCTTCAATCTGTTCTTCCTGTTCTTCAATCTGTTCTAAGTCGTGCTGTATAAGAGCAAGAGTCTGGACGGTTTTTCCAAGCCCCATGTCGTCCGCAAGGCAGGCTCCCATGCCCCACTGTCTCAGAAAAGCAAGCCAGGAGTAACCGCGGAGCTGGTAAGGGCGAAGTGTTCCTGAAAAACCATCGGGAGCCGGAAGTTCTTCAAATCCGGCTTTGTCTTTTAAGCGACTAATTAATTCTTCAATCCAGCCGTCTGCATTGACCCCTTTAAAGTCCAGACCCCCGGCTTCTTCGGAAGCCCCTACAGCCAGCTTTACAACTTCCAGCAGACTTGCCTCTCCATGGGGGTTCTTTTTCCAGAAATCAAGAGCAGCCCGGATTTCCGCATCGTTTACCTCGACCCACTGCCCGCGGACTTTAACAAGCGGGGCTTTGAGTTTTGCAAGGGCCTGTAGCTCTTTGGCTGTCAGTACCCTGTCCCCAAGGGCAATTTCCCAGTCAAAGCTGACGATCTTGTCGAGGGTAAGCCCGTTTCCGGCCTGCATCTGCTTGCTCTTAACCTTAGCATGGGCATTTAAGTGGGTCTTTGTACCTTTACGGGTCCACCAGCCCGGCAGAAGCAGCCCGAAACCTGCCTGGTTTAAATTCGCTGCACTTTCGGTCAGGAAGCTGTACGCCTCCCTCGTATCCAGGGAATACCCGGACGGATCGGGAGTTTCGAGGCTGGAAGCAATCCCTGCGCTGATACCTGCAGCCTGCCCGAGGGAAGAAAGCAGAAATTGGCGAATATTCTTTACGTCATATCTTTTCAACGGGCTGCCTTTTTTAGGCTTCCAGGCTTCTTTTACAGGGATCAGGAGGCTTGGGTCTTCATAGGGCTGGAGCAGGTAGCGGACATACCACATACCTCCGGGAATTTCGATGTCAGCTATTCCTCCCTTGCCACTTTTGTTTTTTCCTTTTTCATCAATTCTCACGTCAACTTCTTCTGACCGTTCATTTTCTTCCTTTTTCCCGCGTTCTTCTTCCTCAATGGGTTCTTCCAGACGGAAACAGAGCCTGAAAGGCGAAGTGGTAAGAATAGTGAGGGGGCGCTGCCATTCACGGGTCCTAGCCGCAAGCTGCAGAAGTTCTTTTTCATCTCCATAAATCAGCCCGTCCGGGCTCTTCAAAGCAGAAACCCAGGCATCGTGGACGCTATCAAAGGAGGTTTTTTTGCGTCTCTCTTTTTGAAGCTCTTTTTCCCTAACCTCAGAGCGGACTATCAAGTCAACCGAATCTTCGATAAACTGCCTTGCCACTAAAGCCGCAGGCATTTCCGGCGGCATGGCTGAAACTTCAGGAGTAAGAGCCCTTGTAGCAGGAGGCATTTGCTTTGCAAGTTTTGCCAGCTCTCCTGCATCTTCTCCGGCAAATACAGGCTCCCAGAAAGCTCTGTACTCTCCTTCCTCAACCCTGACACCAGGCATGTACTTCTGTCCGGCTACCAGCGAACCTGCAAATTTTATGGCTTCTGCCCACCAGATAAGGTCATTTCCCGAGATTATACCCGGGGCAAGAACCCGTTTACCCATACAGGTGCAGAGAAGAACAATTGCTTCTTCAACTCCCAGAGGGTATGCATGAACAGTCCATGGAGCCAGTGTAACTTCTGCTTCCGAAGTAGGGATTTCGGCAATCAGAGGGCTCGAAGGAACAGGACTCCCGTCTATTGTGGGTATCCATACATTAATTTTCTCTGTCTCTTTCTGCCCGGTACTGCCCAGCAGCAGCTCAAGGGCAGAAGACAGGTTCTCAAAATCCGGATTATAAGGATAAGGCTTTACTGCCTGTTTCTTAGGTTTTCTCCCACGCCGAACCTCCTTAATTTCCTTATCGGCCGGGCTTTCACCCCACAAAAAAAATTGTTTTCCAACTCTTCCTGCATGCAAAATAATCATATATTTTGTATAATAGAGAAGATATATAAAAAATGATTGGAGAAGGCTGTTTCAACAAATGTATACGATGAAGAAACATGAGATTTCAGAACTACAGATTCAAAAGTCACTTTTTTGAATACCACCGTTCATCCGTACAAAAATATGAGGGGCTTAATTTTCTTATTTGCTTGATACGACGATTTGATCTTTTGTTTTACCTATCCTCTATCTTTTTACGTTCACTCTTTTTACCGTTCACTCATACCTTAAAGCATCCACAGGTTTTAGCTCCGAGGCATTCTTTGCAGGAACCAAGCCTGCAATAAGTCCCACAAGTATGGAAACCATGGTTGCTACCAAGGTACCTTTCAGGCTGAGAGCGAATTCAAATGGAACCTTCATTTTAATAGAAATCAGGAAGAGAATCACCTGGACTGCAGTTGTGCCAATGAGAATTCCTATGATCCCACCTACGAGGCTGATCATCGCTGCGTTGCATAGGAAGATAAGCATAATATCGCCGTTCTTCACTCCAATGGCTTTCATAATTCCGATTTCTTTCGTTTTCTCGAGAACGGAAGTAAACATTGTATTTGCAATTCCAGTAGAGCCTACAAGTAGGGAAATACCTGCAATAAAGGCCAGAAAAGCGGTAAGTCCGTTAATCAGGTTTCTGGTGCTTTCAATTGCTTCTTTGGGAGAATTTACATAGAAGTCCTGGGTATCTTTGGTAACTCTTCTTGAGAGCCTTAATTTTCGCTCGATTTCCTTCAGAGCTAAATCATAGTCCGCCCCTTTATGGAGCTGTACTTCTATGCTGCTATAGGTTTCCCGCTCCATTTCAGGCATATTCTCATCGGTATACGGAAGAGAGTATACTTCCTGATAAGGCACATAGACACTGCTGTCGAAAAGCCCTCCCAGACCCCCAAGAAGCCCTCCGTCTTTTCCAAGGATCCCGATTACCCGATAGGACCTGCCGTTAAGAAGGATCAGCTGGTTGAGCTGGATTTTCCTAGCGAACGTACCGTTTGAAAGTTCATTTGGAATAACTACAACTGCTTTGTCTCCGGATTTCAGCATTCTGCCCTGATTTACCTTCTTTTTAGTTATTTCGGGCCAGACATTCGTATCCACACCTCTGACCTGGACATAAGTCTTCTCACTTCCGAATTGCAGTTCTGCTCCGTTTTCAACATTTACATTGACATATTCAACAGCTGGAATTCTCAGGAGAGTAAAAACATCTATCCTTGTCAGTTCAGCTTCTGCTACAGGCTCAGGTGTATTGGTTTTATATTCATCTGCAGTTATTGGGGTTACCTCTAAACTCGTTCCCGAATCTTCTTCTGAACTCGTTCCCGAATCTTCTTTTGAACTCGTTCCCGAATCTTCTTCCGCACTCTTTACCGAATATACTCCTGAACTCTCTGTCGAATTTCCCTCTACGCCTTCTTCCTGAAGTACTTTGAAAGGAGGGGAAGCCACGATTGTAATGGCATCCCCTCCCAGTCCTTCCATAGTTTTAGTTACCTGCCCCTGGAAATATTCTCCGGTCGTGATTATTGTCATTATCGAGGCAATGCCTATGATTACCCCTATAATAGTCAGCCAGCTCCTCAGTTTATTGGCTTTGACCATATTCAAGGCAATTTTCAAAATCTTTGCCAGTTTCATGGAACCACAGACCTGAGTTTTGAATTTACTTGCCTTTCTCCTTTTCTTCCATTTGTTTTTCAATGGTTTCTTTTCCTTCTGCACCTCTTTTTTTCGTCTTTTCCTGATGCTTTTTATATACAAACAGACCTGCAGCACCGACAAAGATCAGGATCCAAAACATGTATGATAATAAACTCGATCCCAGGCTCGATCCACTGTTTTCTTCAGACAACGTGGAATCTAAAGGGGGAGAAGATGAAGCATAAAGGGGCATTATCTTTTCCTCAACCTGTCTTAGCCCATCATTGGAAGTGTAACTGATTTCAAATCTTATGGGCAGATCCTGGCCAGTGCTTTGGGGCTCCAGGTTGAAATCCACATTTGTGTAGTCTCCCTTTTGCATGTTTCCGAGAATTACTGAATTGCTCCCGTCCATTACGGTCCAGTTTGCTTGCAAGGGAACAGAAACCTTGACTGAATTTGCGGCGTTATTTCCTATGTTTTAAATCGAAAAAGTGTAATCTCCTGTCGGACCTCTTTCCATGAAAGCAATATCAAAATCAGTGGTGCCTCCAATGTAAATTCCGGACTTGCTTTTGATTTCCTTTCGCTTCTGGTTTTCTAAAGTGCCTGACGCCGTAATTGTCTGGAGCTTCTCGATATCGTCGTACGTAAGCACCATATCCAGTTTGTATAGGCCTGGCTTCGTATTCACGTTAGTCAGGACGTTGAAGCTGACGTTGACAGTTTTTCCAACATCGATAAGATTAATATGTTTTACATTGCTGGAGCCTACAGGCAGGATCACGTCATTTGCGCATTCCCAGGAAAACATTGCGTTTTTCAAAGGAGATTTCCCTACGTTTTTGATACCGAAAACAATGTTAGTTTTCTCTCCCGGTTCAATTTTCTCGACACTTACAGATTCTATTTCAGCATTTGATTCGCTGTCGACATCTATTGCGATTTCCCGGACAAATGAGACTGTATTTTTATTATTTGTGGAATATAAATGTACTTTGAGAGGATATTCGCCTTTATTGACGTCATTCTCTATTCCGAGCCTTAACTTCACAACTTTTCTGCGTTCGCCATCAGAGCGTTTTACGAGAGTACCTAAGTTCTCAACAGTTTTCTCTCCGTCAAGAGCCTTGAAAGGATACTCTGGCTTGATTTCCAGAAAACAGTCCTCTATATCATTAAAACCAGTGTTTTCCACTGAAAGCCTGACTTCAAGAATATCCCCAGGCCTTACAGGATCAGGGTCCTGGCTAAGCAGGCTAATGTTTATCCCATTATTAAGAATATTGTGTGAATTATCAGCGGTTGACCCAACATCAGAAGCAGGGGTAGACCTAACATCAGAAGCAGGTTCCACAATGTATTCAGCCACTGCAGAGTTGTTATTTAAAGACAGGCTTAGCAAAATCAAACAAACAAAACAAATGGAATGTTTAAGGCCCATTTTTGATCCCTCAGTTATTAATCTCACATTTGTTAATCACACAGTTTTTACTGTGTTTTCTATAGAAGAATTTTCAAACTATAGTACGTCTGGGAAAATGACTCGATTTTTTTTTCAGTTGTTTCCTGAAATTTGATCTGTATCCTCCGGATCAGTATCAGGATCAAGCTTTTTTTCGTTTGGCTCGTCCCTGACCATTTCCCCATCCTTTAGATGAATGTGCCGACTGGCATATCTTGCAAGGTGATGGTTATGGGTGACCATGACTACTGTTTTGTCTTTTTCCTTCCAGAGCCTGTAGAGTATTTCGATAACTTCTTTCCCGGTGACGCTATCAAGCGCTCCGGTAGGCTCATCGGCAAGAATGATTTCCGGATCGCATGCAAGAGATCTTGCAATCGAGACTCTCTGCTGCTGCCCTCCAGAGAGCTGGGTAGGCTTATTCTGCATTTTATCGGCAAGGCCTAAAAGCACTAAAAGTTCCTTTGCCCTTTTTTCCGCAATATTATCATCAATTTCCTGGATTTCCAGGGGTAAAAGCACATTTTCAAGAGCCGTCATTCCGGGGATCAGGTTATACTGCTGAAAAATGAACCCTATAGTCTTCCCTCTCAGGGTTGCCAGATCCGATTCCTGAAGAAGAGCTATGTTCCGACCTTTCAAAAATATTTCCCCTTGTGAAGGAACATCAAGACAGCCAACAAGGTTCATCATCGTAGATTTTCCGCTCCCCGAAGGACCAATTATGGCAGCAAACTCTTTTCTCCCAAGTTTTACGCTCACGTCTTTCAGCGCATTCACCTGAACTTCGCCCATCAGATAAGTTTTCCACACATTTTTAAAGATGATCAGTGTATTTTCCATATTTTCTCCCGTAAGACTTGTTCAAAGAAATATATGTTGGAGTTAAAAAATCTACTGAAATTAATTTTTCTCTTTTCAATTGAATTTCTTTCTTGAGATGAATGTCTATCAGATCCGAAAGTTCAAAAAAGCGAACATATCCCTTGAATTTGGAAAAAATATAGAGATGTTGATAAGATATTTTAATAGCTTGCAACTTTCAGTAACTACCTCATAACCTGATTCTCTTTCATAGACAAGTTTAAAAAATAAGTGTCAAATTCATAAAGTCAAGGAAATTCAGAACTCAAAGGAATTCGAAAGTCGTGGCCTCCAGAGTCTATTGGTCGTGTTTCTAAAATTCAAAGCTTTCAGCAGTGTTATATAGAACAAGTTGAAGATAAATAGTAAACCGAGGATTTTTGATTCGAGACCACTTTTCCAGAGGGATTATATAGTAATTGCCCCCAATAATAACTTTAAACAGCATCCTTTTGTTGATAGAGAAGATCATATTCAAACTTTCAAAGAAGCTGTAACTAATATTGGACAAAAAGATTTCAGTGTCCTGGTTTATTGCGGAGTTGCCGGTATTGGTAAGACGAGTTTAAGGAAAGAATTTACAAAGCATTTAGAAGAATACAACCAAAAAAATCAACCGCATGAAGTAATCTGGGCTTCAATAAACCTGCACCTGGACCAATATAGAGAAAAAAAATACCTTTCTAGTGCTTCGATTCCAAGATATATACATAATTAATAATTAACTATAG
>JADGNM010000241.1 GCA_017883485.1 Methanosarcina sp. | reverse complement strand
ATGCGGTGAGTGTGAGGCCGTGTGCCCGCAGGAAATTGGCATTTCGGAATGGTTGAAGAAGGCGCATGAGCTTCTCAGTGTCGCGCAGTAAAAGATGAACTTTTGACAGGTTAGTGAATATCAGCAACAAGAGCTGTATGGATAACGATCTTGGCAGGCGCATCATTGATTAAATCAGCATTGGCGATGACTGCACCGTAACCTCTGTCAGTGCGGAGGAGGAACTGAATGCCTCTACGGTCTTCATGGAATCATGGGATGGATATTTATTCCAATACCACCGGAGACAGCAGTTGCAGTGAAGGTTGAAGACATCCGCTGATCTTTTCCCCTGAATTTGATCCACTTCCAAATGGAGTCCTTCCTGTAGTCCTCAATTTTGAGGCAATGAAAATCATTCAAGCTTTCTCTTGGAAACATAGTATTGATTGTGAGCATATTTTCAGTGCACGTAGAATCCGGCTGTTTTGCTCAGTAATCCGCATAAGTCAGTAAAAGTTGCTGATATGAAGTCTTGTAAAATAAAGGTGACTTCGAGTATATAGGTACCTGGTAAGAATGGGCAGGGAACGGATTATCCAATCCATCTAATAAAATCAAACAAGGAGGATATATGCTGGAGTCATTAAACGACAAAGTAGCATGGGTAACGGGCGCAGGAACGGGTATCGGACAGGCAGGAGCTGTCGCGCTTGCTAAAAATGGTACAAAAGTAGTTCTTTCCGGGCGAAGGAGAGAGGCTCTTCAGGAAACAGCCGACATCATAAAGCAAAATGGCGGAGAGTCCAAAATAGAAATCCTGGATGTTTCGGACGAGAAGGCTGTTCAAGACGTCGCCGATCGCATTTATGAGGCCTATGGGAGGCTCGACATTCTTGTCAACAATGCAGGAACGAACGTAACGGAGCGGCACTGGGGCATAGTTACACCGGAAAAATGGAATCAGGTTATCGGTATTGACTTGAATGGTGCATTTTACTGTGCTTCAGCGGTAATACCCATCATGAGAAAACAGAAAGACGGCCTGATCATCAATATTTCCTCCTGGGCTGGCCGCTTTTATTCGTACATTACGGGACCGGCATACTGTGCCGCAAAGCATGGGTTGCTCGCTATGAATGCAAGCATCAATATCGAGGAATGCATTTACGGGATAAGGGCATGTGCGATTTGTCCAGCGGAGGTATGGACACCCATCATCGACAAGAGGCCCGATGCCCTCAGTAATGAAGAGAAGGCAAAGATGCTGAAATCGGATGACCTGGGTGAGACCATCCTTTTTGTGGCACGTCTTCCCCGGCACGTTTGCATCAATGAACTGGTCATAAGCCCTACATGGAACCGTACCTATGTTCACGATTTCAGTCGGCAGCCACCTGTAACTGGTTAATTACAGTATCATATTAAAATTGTGCCGACGATAGTAGAGTAGAGAGCTGGCGTAGTAGCTGCGTGCTCTATTTCCAGCTCCCTCTCATCAAACCGGACATTCGGTTTTCCCGAATACGGCTTTCCGATTATCTTCATCCGGATGCTTTCACATTCTGTGCCCAAGGAGCCTTGGTTGGAACTTCGTACAGGCCTAAGGAATCATAATAGTACCTGTCCGGATATGCCTTGTACCCAGAACTGTGGTAGTGGTGTTTCCGGCGCAAATATATTCTTATCCTGTAGACCAAGTATTGCTTGAAAGCAGACAGTGCTTTCGTGCAATTGCCAAATCGAAAGTAGCCGACCCATCCTCTGGCGACTTCATTAACTCTCCGGATCACATCTTCCGTCGGAATTGCACTGTACTGCTCATTTGTCAATCGCTTGATCTCTGAGCGTATATGCTTCAGTGCTTTCTTGGACGGTTCGATGTGGGGATATGTTTTCCCGGTTTTCTGCCCTCGTTTCATGCCTATGCTGAAGCCAAGAAAGTTGAAGCTTTCTTGGCGTGCATCAACAACACGAGTCTTTTCCTCATTAAGTGTGAGGCCAAGATCACTGAAGATACCAGCTTTACCCCTTTCAGTATCCGATCGGTATTGCCTCGGCATAAAATCACGCTATCATCGGCGTATCTTACCAGTCTTGCCCCTAGTTTCTCCTGCACCTTCTTGACTACCCATAACGTGTCAAGTACGTTCAGGTAGATATTGGCAAGTAAGGGAGATATTACTCCTCCCTGCGGTGTCCCTTTGTCATTCCCTTTGTATTCTTTCCTGCCGTCCTCACGTTCCTCCACAATCGGCGCCTTGAGCCACATCTTGGTAAGTTTCAGTATCTGCTTATCCATAATGCGCTTGGCTACCAACTGCATCAGCTTGTCATGAGCAATGGTGTCGAAGTACTTGGAAATGTCGGCGTCGATTACATCAGTTTTACCTGTAAAGAGATGTTTCTTTACATCTTCCACCGCCTGATGAGCATTCCGTTTCGGTCTGAATCCATACGAGTTGTCCTGAAAGTCGGCTTCGAAAATAGGCTCGATTACTATCTTCACTGCCATTTGCACTACCCTGTCCTTGATCACCGGTATTCCCAGCGGTCTCTTGCCGCCTGCCGCCTTAGGGATGTAAACCCTGCGGACAGCCTGTGGCTTGTAGTCTTTCCGCTTTAGTTCCCCTGCAATCTCTTCAAGATACTTCTCTGCTCCTCCTTCTCTCTCCTCAATGCTATCAAAGGTTTCGCCGTCAATTCCAGGCGCTCCCTTGTTCGCTTTGACAAGGTTGTAGGCATGGCTCAGGATGTCCGGCCTGTAAATCTTGTCATAGAGAAGATAGAATCGGTACTCTTTCTCCTGCTTGGCCTTCCGGTATAGTTTCCTCTGAAGTTCCCGAATCTTTTCTGGAGTTTTCAGCACTTCCGTGCAATCCCCTTTCCTTTACTTCTTCTGAAACTTGATAAAAGTATTGCCCCTTCCCTCTCCCAAGGTTATGTTGTCCTTGGAATACAAGCGGTACTGTGAGCAACTCCGACTCCCTTGCCGACCCGGTAAAATTTCGTTTCCTTATATTTACCGGTTGCCCTCCTGTAGAGCATCGACAAGGGTCTCCCGTGCTCATTTTCGTATGGCTGCTCCTGCGTGTCACCCCTGTTACCACGGGAGTCCATCTATCGGTTCTGGTAGCTATCGTCAGGATAGATGCTCCGGTCTTCCCCCTTCCACTACGGGGTCGACAACTCCATTGTGATTTTCGAGGCTACATCCGGGTTCGCTCACGCTGCAACCCGCAGGTTTGCTCGACTCCCTAAAGGAGCCTTTGTCAGGAAACTTAGTGCTTCAGGTTACCCTTAACACCTCCCTCCAGCTACATGGGCGAACTACCGAACTCCCATGGTCGGACTTTAACCGACTAGTCATACGTTTTACACGGCATACAGTGGTAATCTTCAATTTTCCAAATTTTATGAATCTATTGACTAGTAGGTGTAAGAGATACCAAGGAAGAACTTGTTTTGATGTTGTCTGTCAAGACAAATATGATTCAGAACAGTTTATGTGATAAATTCGTGATAAACTGCATGACAAAGCATGGGAACAGATAGAATAGATGGAAATATATGGAATCTCCTTTTTTGTTTGTTTCTAAACACTTACGGAAAATCAGACCTTAAATCAAGGGATTAAAATTGTTTCAATTCTCCTCTTTGGAGAATTCCTAATCCGTGTGCCGCGCGTTCGACTCGCGCCAGGGGCACCAATTTATTTATGCTGTCAGTCTGTTCCTGTATGTTTTGTTTTCTCCAAGGAATACAAGATATAACTCAATGTCATTGACTTAAGCACGACAGCCCCCCTCTTTACTAAAGAGGGGTTGGGGGAGATTTTACGGAATGCCTTTCAAGTCCCCCTTTATAAAGGGGGACTTGAAAGGTAAAAATCCTTAAGTCAATGACATTGAGATATAACTGCCAGGCGAAGCCTAATCGGTGACAACTTATTTAAGTTGAATGCAGGGCACAAAAATCCTGTCTGATTTTGTCCCATTTTAACCATCTTTTTGTTTTTGTTAACTTAACACCTCATTTTTATAACATCTATTGCTTATTTTAAGCCCTAAAAATTGAATTAAGCCTAAATAGCATAAAAAGGAGAGAATGTAGTTATCGTTGGTGCATGCCGTACTGCAATTGGTGATTTTAGGGACAGTAAAAGATATAAAGCCTTACCAGTGGCGAGTAAAGGTACTGCTGAAAGAGCCTCAATTCCGGCCGAAATAATCGATGAAATTTGCCATTCATTATGATATAAGAAGACTATAGACTTATTTGGGTCTGACGAGATGGGAGAGTATCTCTGTGTATGGGTGGCGAACCGGAAATGGCTCCTCTATGCATGAGAGATATTTAGTTTTTGTTTGGTATGGTCAAGAAAAGGATAGCCTTAAAGTACTGTGGCGGTTGCAATCCAACATTCGATCGCGTGGGGTGTGTTAAGAAAATACAATCTGCGGCAGGAGATCGAATAGAATGGGCTACTCTTGATGATGGTGAGTGGGAGAAAATATTGCTAATCCACGGTTGCAACACGGCATGTTTAGAAAAAAACTTTGATTTTTTAAAATATGGAAGAGTTTTATCAATTAGAAACGATGATTATGATTCGGCTGGAATCGTTAAAAAATTATTAAGTGAGGAAAAATGAAGATAAAAACCAAAGAAGATTATGTAAAAAGTTTGAAAGAACAAAAAGTGTTAATTTACTATAACGGTCAGCGCATTGAAAATCGCACCACCCACCCGGCCTTTGTGCCGCATATAAACTCCGCAGCCAAAACCTATGAACTGGCTCTAATGCCTGAACACGAGGACCTTTTGACTGCTACCAGCAACATCACCGGGAAG
>JADGNM010000240.1 GCA_017883485.1 Methanosarcina sp. | reverse complement strand
AGGAACTAGGGGCAGAGCTTAGGGACTCGCTTTCACAAGAAAGGGGAATGAACTAAGAAGCCCCTTCCTCGCCATCCGGCAGGGAGGGGTAGTTCACATGAGCAGATCATTTCAGCCCAAATGAAATAGCGAAGAGCCACTATCAGTTAAGGCTATCAAACAAATGACGGGAAACTAATCAAAGTAACATAGAAGCTTTATTGAATATTCACTATGAGTCGAAAGTAGTATTTAATTAAATAAGTATTAATAATTAAATGACTATTCATGTTTTTTATGAAAGCCTCGGATCTTTTCGTTGCCCAGCTTGAAGAAGAAGGCGTAGAATACATTTTCGGACTGCCAGGTGAAGAAAACCTGGACTTTCTGGAATCGCTGCGGACTTCCAAAATCAAATTGATAATAACAAGGCATGAACAGGCTGCAGCATTTATGGCTGCATCCTACGGGAGGTTGACAGGAAAAACAGGAGTTTGTTTTTCAACTCTTGGGCCTGGAGCAACTAATCTTGTCACTGGCGTTGCCCAGGCACAGTTAATAGGAGCTCCCCTTATCTCAATATCCGGGCAAAAGGCCCTGACTGACAACTGGCAGGGACGCTTCCAGCTTGTAGATGTTGTCAGGATGATGGAGCCACTTTGTAAAAAGGCCGTATCAGTCACTGATCCTGGAATGATTCCTACAGTAATCCGGAATGCTTTCAAACATGCAGAAGCTGAAAGGCCGGGAGCTGTACACATAGAACTTCCGGAGGATGTGGCTGAGGAAGAAACCGATGCAGTAGTGCAAAAGCGAAGTGAAATCCGGAATCCTTCCCCTGATCCGAGGACTGTGAAAGAAGTTGCAGCTATGATCAGTGAGGCTAAAAATCCTCTGATCATCGTTTCTTCAGGTGCTAACCGGAAAGAGATTACTAAAGAGCTGGAAGATTTTGCCGAAAAAACAGGCATCTACCTGGTACATACCCAGATGGGAAAAGGCGTTGTTCCGGATGACTGCATTTTCAGCCTTTTTGCCACAGGAATTCATGCAAGAGACTATGTAAACTGTGGAATAGATGGGGCGGACCTTATTATCACGGTAGGGTACAACATAGCGGAGTATCCTCCTTACCTGTGGAATGGAAAACTGAATAAGAAAATTGTAAATATTGATTTTGTGGAATCCGAGCCTGACAGGTACTTTAACCCTACAGTGGAAGTAATCGGAGACGTTGCCTCTTCAATAAGAGAACTTGCTGCAAGCATTCCTAAAAAAAGGGAATTTCCTTTCTTTGAGAGGACCAGACGTTTCATTGAGGAAAAAATAAATGCTACTCCCAGGGAAAAATATCCTCCTCTCCCTCAGTCAGTAGTACAGAGTGTCAGGAAAGCGCTTGGGAGGGAAGATATAATTACGCTGGACAACGGGATCTATAAGCTCTGGTTTTCGCGCCTTTACAAAACCTATGCCCCAAACACCATACTTCTTGACAATGCACTTGCAGCTATGGGCGGAGGACTCCCTGCAGGGATCACCGCAAAACTCCTTTATCCGGAACGCCGTGTGCTTGCAATCTGCGGAGATGGGGGCTTTATGATTAACTGCCAGGAGCTCGAGACAGCAATCCGTTACGGGATCCCTGTAGTCGTCCTTATTCTCAATGACAATGCCTTTGGTTTTATTAAGTGGGAGCAGAAGACTATGCATTTCAAGGACTTCGGGCTGGACTTTGGCAATCCTGATTTTTCCCTATTTGCTAAGAGTTTCGGGGCTGCAGGCTTCAAAATCAAAGAAGGGGATGATCTTGCAGAAACTCTGGAGAGAGCTTTTTCTCTCAATAAGGTAGCGGTTATCGAATGCCCTATAGATTATTCTGTAAATTACGAAACTTTTTCAATTGAACTGAGAAATCTTACATATCAACTGTGACGCTATTTCTGAGGTGAAGCTATTACTTTAAAAACCCGAATCGAGAAGGATTCCCTGGGAGAAATGGATGTTCCGGAAAGTGCTTATTATGGCATCCAGACCCAGCGGGCTCTTTGCAATTTCCCTGTCAGCGGGCACATGGCAAGGCCAGAGTTCGTCAGGGCATATATTCTGGTAAAGAAGGCAGCAGCCCTTGCCAATACGGAACTTGGGAGTCTGGAAAGGGAGAGGGGAGATGCCATCGTAACAGCAGCCGAGGAAGTCCTGAGTGACCTGAGCGGACGGTACTCGGATCAATTTCCTGTGGATGTGTTTCAGGCAGGAGCAGGTACTTCCTTTAATATGAATATTAACGAGGTTCTGGCTAACCGTGCTCTTGAAATACTGGGCCGAAAACGAGGAGACTATGATTTTCTTAGCCCTAATGATCACGTGAATATGGGGCAGTCAACCAATGATACTTTTCCAACCGCTTCCTGCATAGCAGTCATCTTTGAGGCTGACAGGCTTCTTGATGTACTTTCCTCTCTTTCGGAAGCTTTTCGGGTAAAAGCAAAGGAGTTTTCGGGAATCCAAAAGTCAGGCCGGACACATCTTATGGATGCTATACCTGTGACGCTTGGCGATGAGTTCGGAGCTTATTCTTCTGCGCTGAGAAGGGCTTCGCACAGGATAAGAGAACGAAGGAATGATCTGCTAGAGCTTCCGTTAGGAGGCACTGCAACAGGAACGGGAGCAAATACGTATCCCGGTTATCGGGAACTTGTAATATCAAAACTTTCCGAACTTTGCAAACTGCCTTTTCAAAAAGCAGCTGACAGTTTCGAAGCTTTACAGAGCCGATCTCAGCTCGCAGCCTTTTCAGGGTCTCTCCGGGAACTCGCACTTGAACTTATAAGGATAGCTAACGATCTGAGGCTACTTAATGCCGGCCCGACGACCGGAATTTCCGAAATCGAACTTCCGGCTGTACAGCCCGGCTCGTCAATAATGCCCGGAAAATACAACCCTGTAATGGCCGAATGCCTGGACATGATAGGTTTCCAGATTGTGGGCAATGATACGACAGTTGCCCTTGCAGCCCAGGCAGGGCAGTTAGAGCTCAATGTTATGACTCCCGTAATGACTTCCAATATTCTTTTATCGATTTCTCTGCTAACGAATTATCTGCCAGTTTTTCAAGAACGCTGCGTGGAAGGGATTAAAGCACATGAGGACAGGTGCAGGGCTTATCTTGAGCTAAATCCTATTCTGGTAACTTTCCTGACTCCAAAGATAGGGTATCTTAAGGCTGCAGAGATAGCAAAAGAGGTAATGGATAAGAAGATATCTGTAAAGGAAGCAGTAGTATTGAAAGGAATTTTAAGCAAAGAGGAAGCAGATGAGCTGCTCAAAATTGAGAAGTTATTGTAACTAACGAAGGTATCCTTTTCGTTCAAGCCATTCGACCTGAGGTCTAGTGTATTTCCAGGTAACATCGGCTTTTGAGTCCTGAATTTCCCAGGGATTGGCTAAGACAACATCGCCTTCGTGAATCCACATTTTCTTACTCTTGGAACCGGGAATACGACCCATTCGGACTACTCCGTCTATGCATTGTAGTGTGACCCTTTTGGAGCCGTGTAAACTTGATACTGTTGCCAGAACTTCATATTTGTCTTTACGGGGAGTTCGTACTCTTGTTACTTCCTCCGGGACATCTCCTGAGCTTACTGGTTTATGTGAGCCGGCTTGTTTCTTTCGAATAGTGATTCTGTAATTAGCCAAATTGATTCCTCCTCTACTGATCTATAGCTCATGGTATAATGCTAATTGCTTTTAATGACAAGCGATAAATAAAGAGAACGAAAACAAATAATGAAAACAAATTGAGTGTTAATTCTAGCTAAGTCACGAATTAAACACTCAACCCAGATTATTGTTAGAATCTCCTGTGGTTAGGAAGGCAGTCTCTACAGTAAACCGGTCGTCCTTCTGTTGGTTTGAACGGAACTTCGGTCTCACAGCCGCAGTCAGAACATGTTACTTTGTGCATTTCCCTGGGGCCGCTGTTACCGCCTCTGAAACCTCCGCGGTTGCTGTCTCTGCTTCCACGGCCGCTGTCTCTTCCTCTGGAAGAGTTTCCTCTGTCATTAAAACCCATTTTGTTTCACCTCCGCTTCAGCGGGTAGTTATAGAGCAAAAACAAGATTGTATAAAATTTATTATTTAAAAACGAAAATGAGTTTTTAATAACAGATTATACATCTCTTTATGTTCAACTACTAGATCTAAATAGTGCTTTAATAATATAAATGTTCCCATGAAAACAAAGTGACCTGAGTGGCATTTATTGCAATATTATAAGTAATTATCAATAAAAGAACACTATAAAAAGAGGAGTCCATTTTGATCGCTCAAGCAGGCAAAACGGACATTATCAATAAGTGAAATTTTCCGAATGAATTCAGTTATTGAATGAATTCATTATTAATAGCGGTTCTCTCTGGGTTTCCTGTGATTTGGAAGACACTCTCTGCAATAAACTGGTCTGTCAGGGTCGGGCCTGAAAGGCACCTGAGTCTCAGCGCCGCAGTCAGAACAGGTTGCGTTGTGCATTTCCTTCGGGGCTCCGAAACCTCCGCGGTTGTTATCTCTTCCCCTGAAGGAGCTTCCTCTGTCATTAAAAGCCATTTTCTTTTCACCTCCGCTTACAGCGGATAGTCAATAGTTTAAAAATAAGATTGTATATAACTCTTTGATTAAAAACAGAAATTAGTTTTTAATAACAGATTATACGCCTCTTTATTTTTAATATTCATAATATACAGCCAAATTATATAAGTCTTACTCATAAAAATCAAATTGCGGGCGGCCACCCCAACCTAAAGGATGGGGTATGCAAGGGCCGCCCGCCGTTATCTTGGAATTGTTTAGTGTTCTATGACAAG
>JADGNM010000239.1 GCA_017883485.1 Methanosarcina sp. | reverse complement strand
GGAAATGGAATTATAAAGTAATTCCCACAGTAAAATCATGAAGTTATTTTTTAGTTATTCCTAAATCAACCAAATTCAATGAAAAATTTAAAGGGGGGGGTCGGAATGTAAAAAATAACACATTTGTGTCGTGAATTTGTACAAAAATGCCATAATTCGGAATGTGGATTACAAGCATTTTATCGTAAAGGTTGGCTCCATCCACGGCAACAGAAAAGTGGTATGCCTTTGCCATCGGTTAACAGACTCCTTTTTCAGCTTGGGTGGTGGTAGTAATGGTTTTATTTTAGTCCAGAATTCATCAGTGATCTCATAGTCGTATCCTGTTTTTCGTTTTGTCTCAACCACACATTACCTTGAATCGAAATATTTCTACTTTTTGGATAAGCTCTTAACCGTTTAATCCGGTTGGATTGTAGGAAGGAGAATAAGACCTGAGAAATGGGAATCTTTTGAAGGATTGCTGGATTCTTGAACTAAGAGTTGTATCTATGACCCATCATAACTAAGAAAATAAGGCAGAACCGAAGAAAGAAGAAGCCAAAGTTTAACCGATACACCCATCTAAACAGAGAGGCGGTAAGAGGAAAGGTCTTCTGGACACCTGCAAGTAAGTATTTCTTATCCGGGAGAGAATGTTGATTAAATTTGAAAAACGAGCACTCCCCCTTGTTCGGGAAAACGTAGAGGATTCTTGTGCTAATTTTTCGAAGGATTTCTAACTCCGGGAAAATTTCAAAAGACTCCGAATCTCGGGAAAAATTGTAATGAAGGAACCTCGTTTATATAAGTTTTGTTTATTGATGTAATCTTTTAGATAGCATCCTCGTCGTCCGCTTCATCAAATTCCTTGTAACTGTCGCTTCCTACCATTGCAGCTGAGATAGAATCGATCCCGTCAAGCCATTCCGCAACAATACCGTAAGGAAGTTCGGACATGACCTCTTCAGGCAAATTTTTCCCTTTAAGTACTATCGCGCCACATTGTGCAACGTAATCAAGGGCGAGTCCAAGGTTATCCGAGGCTTCGGCTTCAACAGCTTCTTTTATAAGTTCTTCGATGTCTACTCCTTCCTCATAGTCACCCATAACGTAGCAATCAAAGGCGACAAGAGCTCCCATAAGTGAGGTCTGGATTGAATCGATCATAAGATCGATATCCTCGGAAATTGGTTCGACCTCAGCAAGTACGATATCCCGGATCTCTATCAGAATTTCCAGAGCTTTTTCTCTGGAAAGCATACCTTTTTCAAAACGTGCAGTCACTTTCAGGCAGGCCAGGATGACATCATCAACCATATTGACGAATATGGCACTTTCTTTCCCAGCTTCTTCTTCCGTTTCCTTTATCTGGAAACCGCTCTCTCTTGCCCGTCCGAGCCAGTTTTCCCAGCGCTTGTGGGTGTAAAATTCATAGGAGACCTGGTTCATTTCCTGTTCAGGCACTTATAACACCGCTTCAACCTTTTTATTTATTAATTATCAATCTTAATATTACTAAAATGTGTTCGTTTACATTAACCAGGCCAATTTCACCCTTTTCAGAGAATGGCCGGCTTCACATTTGGAGTCAAGGCTTTCAAGCACCTCTATAATTTTGCATTTATCGCCTCTTGAAAGTCCTTCCGGATGGCATATCTCATATGCCTCGCACTCCCTCTTGCCGCATTTTGGGGGGTCGTACGTAGTTTTTGCTCCATCGACTGCTTTTCTCGATTCCATCGTAGTCAGGATAGGAGCCCTACTTACGTCCACGGCAAGGACACCGCTGTCGTGCAGGAAACATTCATGGATATCATTGTTCCTGATTCTATCAACCCTGTACCTGCGTCCGGGTTCAAGATTCAGGCAGGTATTTTTTACACGACATTTCTTGCACTCAGGCATTTCACCTTTAAATATGAATTCGAGCCCTTCCCTTGCAAGCCGTGATCCGATAAGTGTTATTTTAGTGTCGCTTTCTGTCATAATAGTTCTTCCATTTAATTGTTTTCGGGCTGCACCCAGTTTATAAAGCATGCGGAATTTTCCCGAAAAAATTTGAAGTTCAGTACTGAGATGCTCTGAAATAATTCTAATTTGGAAATTCAGTGGCTCAGGATTTACTGGCCTTTAAACCGGATACATGTAACACTCGAAGAGATACTGAGTTTATGCTTCAGTTTGAATAAGAATAACTTTTCAACTTATGACCTTTGTGATTCTTGCAACTTTTTCGGCAGCCGACGGGGTAAGTCCGTTCCCGAGAATTGTATAACGTTCTGGACGAATAGCATGTGCGTGTAACAGGGCTTCAACTATATATCTATCTTCTATTCCCAGTTCCTGTGCGGTTGTCGGAGCCCCTATCTTTTTTAGGGCATCCCGGATCTCCTGCCAGTCTCCCCCATGAAGATACATCATCATAATTGTGCCGACTCCACACTGCTCTCCATGGAGCGCAGGTTTTGGGGCTATCCTATCCAGGGCATGACTGAACATATGTTCCGACCCGGAAGCCGGTCTTGAAGATCCTGCAATACTCATTGCAACCCCATTCGAGACCAGAGCCTTAACTACAAGCCTTGCCGACGTCTCATGTTCCGGTTTGATAGTATCTGCATATTCTATAATCACGCGAGCAGCCATGCGGGAGAGGGCTGCAGCGTATTCTCCGAAATACTCATTTCTTAGTCTGCTTGCAAATTCCCAGTCCAGAACTGCCGTGTAGTTGGAAATTATATCCCCACAGCCTGCTGCAAGAAAACGGAAAGGAGCTGCGGAAATTATTTCCGTATCCGCAATGACTGCAATTGGGGCCTGCGCTTTTACAGAAGTATTTTTCCCATTGTCCAGAATTGAGGCATGGGAAGATGCAATGCCGTCATGAGAAGCTGCAGTCGGAATGCTGATAAAAGGAAGCTCAAGCCGGGTTGATGCAAGTTTTGCAAGGTCAATAGACCTGCCGCTTCCAACTCCAAGAAGAAAATTCGCCTCTGTTTCGAGAACCTTTTCCATGACTTTTTCGACCTCCTTCATGGTGGCTTTGCACGTAAGAGCGGTTTCCGCATTGATGCCCATACTTTGAAGGATGCCACAAACTTTCTTGCCTGCAACGTTCCACGTAGTTCTGCCGGTTACAATCAGCGCATTTCCTTTCAAATTCAGATCTCTGCAGACATCTCCAACTTCCTCAAGCACGCCGTGCCCGACAAGCACGTCTCTTGGAAGCTGCATCCATTTTGCGCTGTTTTTGTTGATAGTCAATTTCATACCCGCATCAGTATTGATCATAACAAATGATAAATTGGCTTTATAAACCTGAATAGGCATTAGAGACAAAGGCAATCCAGACAAGATAATCCAGATTTTACAGTCATTGATTACTGAGGTTAACATACTTAAATATTTATAATGGATATCCTGATTACCAGATATGGATTCATAAGACTTTCTGTTATCAGCAAACTGCACCATATTAGGCATATAATTTATATGTTAATTTAATTCATTAACTTAATTCTTTAATTAATTGTATTTGGATATTGCCATTTTAAACGAGTGATAAGATGAGTTCTTTAATAGATAAGATTTTACAATTTATCAATACCTATTATCTCAACCCCATAAGGACGGATGAAGGATATAATCTTGTAAACACCTTCACGTGGGCAATAGTACTGGGAATTTGCATATTCGGGGTTTTCAAGCTTCTTAATAAACTTGAGGTGAAGATCACACCTCGCTTCATTGCTTCTATCCTGCCTTTCGTGCTTGCAGGCTCTTCGCTGCGCGTGCTTGAAGACTCCCCTGCAGATATCGTTCACCCGCCATACAGCTATCTTTTAATAACTCCAAATATCTACTTTTTAGTTTTTGCAGTAACCGTAGTCTGTCTCTGGCTATCCATTCGACTGCAGAAGGCAGGGCTGATAAAAGATTTCCATCATATCTTTGCAGGTCTAGGGCTTACGTGGTTTTTTGCAAATATTGTTATCTTGCTGCATTTTCAGGAAGTGGTAGTCGGTTACGTTCCCTTATTCGTAATCGGAGCAGGAACAGGACTCACCTTTGCCTTTTATCTGGTTGCCCAACGTTCAAAATCCTCGATATTTACCAATCCTCTGAACCTTTCCATCCTGCTGGCCCACCTGATGGATGCTTCTTCAACATACATAGGAGTAGACATAATAAAAGGATACTATGAAAAACATGTAGTACCCGCTTACCTCATCGAGCTTACAGGCACCGCATTGGTTATGTATCCATTGAAGCTTATCATCTTTATAGGGGTCATTTACTTGCTTGACACTCAGTTTGAAGATGATAGACAGTCTTCTAATATGAAAATGCTAATCAAAATGGTTATTTTAATTCTTGGACTCGCTCCTGCAACCCGGAATACAATCCGGATGACGTTGGGAATCTGAGATAAATCTGGTGGGGATAAGTATGGAAAGAGAGGAGGATTACGGTTTACAGGAGAGAAGGGAAATAGTCCCAACAGGAACTCCAGACGGGGAGACGGAAAATGAGGAATATGCTGCAAAAGAGAAGGACTTTTCTACCACGGACAGAGAAGTAAAAACATGGTCAGTTAGCGGAAAAAACTCAAGAAAAGCCGAGTTTACAGGATATGTACGTACTCTCTGGCCCTATCTTGTTGTCATAGTCTTCGTATTTTTCGGATCTTTACTAACAGGGTATTTCTCGGCAGCAAATTTCCCCAGTATGGCTGACACTCTTATGAAAGGTCTCAGTTCGCGCTTCGGACCTATCCTGACAATGAGCCCTCTTTACATAGTGATTACAATATTCCTAAATAACGCCTTCGTAAGTCTATTGTCCCTGGTCCTCGGACTGGCTCTAGGAGTCTTTCCA
>JADGNM010000238.1 GCA_017883485.1 Methanosarcina sp. | reverse complement strand
TGAAGGAATCCATGCCATCGATTAAGCATCGGGGGTGGGCAGAACGTCTTTCCTGCGAGATATCCGCTGCATGGGCAATAGCCAAAAAGGATATGCGCATCGACTACCTCAAACCCAACATCATTGTTTCCGGCATATTCTTCCCGCTTTTTATGTTCCTGGCCTTTGCCCTCGGGAAGAACACTCCTCCAGGCACCCTGATTCCGGGATTGATTTCAATTACTTTGCTGTTTTCAGCTTCATCGATAGAACCAGTCTCGATACCCATTGAAAGGCGAGTAAAGACCTTTGAACGCTTACTTGCAGCACCGATTTCCCTTAATTCGCTCGTATCGGGTGAGAGCCTGAGCGGATTTCTCTACAGTCTGGGCATAGCATGCCTGCCGCTTGCGGTCGGTATTTTTATCTTCGGTACGCCTATTGTACATGCACCTGCCCTTGTGATTTCCATGATACTTACAGCGTTTTGCTTTGCAACGCTCGGGACACTTTTTGCTGCGTACCCCACCGAGAATGTGGGAGAAGTTATGTCTATACTCAATACGGTCAGGCTGCCACTTATCTTTATTTCCGGAGTTTTCATCCCGATATCTGCTATGCCTCAGATAGGTCAGAATATCGCATTGATATCTCCACTTACCTATGGAAATGATATGATCGAGTACGCGTATACCGGCAAATCACTTTTCTCACCGGTGCTGGATATCGCAGCACTGGTAATCTTCATCCTGATCTTCCAGATTACAGCAAACTATCTTTATAAAAAATTTAATGAATAAATACGCGATTAAAAAAGGAGTAATCATGTGCGGAATAGTAGGAGCAGCCGGAACTCCTGACACAGATGGAAAAGTCAAAAAAATGCTTGCAGCCCTGGAACACAGGGGACCTGATGCCTGCGGAACCTACCAGGCCGAAAACCTGAGCATAGGGAACACCTTGCTTAAAGTCACCGGAGATATGCCTCAGCCTCTGGTAGGAAAAGGGGCTCTCGTACTAAACGGAGAAATATTCAATTTCAGGGAGCTTGCATCAGAATCAGGAATAAAAACCGATTCTGATACGGAAGTGCTTTTTACCTTAATCGAAACTCGAATCAGGGAAGGAAATACACCGATGGATGCTGTCTTTTCCGTACTTTCCTCAGTAAATGGAGATTATGCCCTCGCATATGCCTGCGACAGCGAGCTCGTTCTTGCCAGAGACCCTGTTGGGGTCAAGCCTCTTTATTATTCCGTAGAAAAAGGAACAGAAAAACCGAAAATTGTTTTTGCCTCAGAGAAGAAAGCCATTTTCTATTCAGGGATAAATAAGGATTTTCTCCCTCAGGAAAGCATCCTGACCTCCTTTCAAGAAAAAACTCCATCTTTCCCCCCAGAAAGCACTTTAATTCCCTCTCCAGAAAGCATTCTAACTTTCTCTCCAGGCAGAATCTTAAGTTTCAATATCCAAAACGGAAGCTTAGAGGAAAAGTCCCTGAAAATAAAACCACCGCAAAAAAGGATCTCAGAAGAACATGAAGCTGCCTTACGGCTGAGGGCGGCTCTTGAGAAGGCTGTGGAACTCAGGCTCACATCAAATTCAGGAATTGCGTTTTCCGGAGGTATTGACAGCGCTTTTCTGGCGGCTCTTGCAAAAAAGTTTAATCCTGCTAGTGCACTCTATGCAGTCGGACTTCCTGATTCCCATGATATTATCCAGGCTGAAAACGCGGCCGAAGCTGTCGGCATGAAGGATTCCCTGAAAATACATCTCCTTTCGCTCGAAGAGATAGAAGCGGCAGTTCCCCATGTGATTTATGCAACTGAATCTGTTGATCCGATGAAAATTGCAATCGGGCTTCCTCTGTACATCGTTGCAAAAACTGCAAAAGAAGATGGAAAGCGTGTCCTTCTGACCGGGCAGGGTGCAGACGAACTCTTCGGAGGGTACAAAAGGCACGAGGTTTTCCTTGAGAAGGGACCTCAATTGCTTGACAGGGAGATTTATTCGGACCTTAGAAACATTTCAGTAATTAACCTTGAGCGAGACGATATGGTTGCCATGGCTAATTCGGTGGAACTCAGGGTGCCTTTTCTGGATAAAGAAGTAATAAATGTAGGGCTTGCAATCAGGCCGGAACTAAAAGTCCTGAAAAAAGACGGTCTCTATACAAGGAAGTACATTATTAGAAAAGCAGCTGAGGATCTGCTCCCACCGGAACTTCTCTGGAAGGAAAAAAAGGCAATACAGTATGGCACAGGAGTCCAGAAGACCCTTGATAAGCTTGCCAGAGATGCGGGATTTTCAAAAAAGGAGGGGGATCATGTTGAAAAATACCTCAGACAGGTTGCTTCCGAAAAGATTTAGGATTTACAGCCGGCTGGGAGTAGACGACTTAGAACCTTGTAAACTAAAGATACTGGCATATGGTCAGATTCATTAATAAGGAATTTTTAAAAGCAATCCGGATATGGGTTAAACTAAATTATAGATTTCAAAAGTTAGTATGTAACCTTTTTTATATTATGGTTCATTATCTACAGTGTTAACTATAGAAATTAATCGATATCTATATAAGAACATATTTTTACCTTGCACTATCTGATAATTCGTAAATAGAGTAAAATTGTCTGAAATAGAAGAAAAATATCGCGTCTGAATCTTTTCCTTTTTTAAAATAAGATTCAGCGGTCTTTGGAATCACAATTTCCACCTGAAACAATCCTGGTAATGTACAATGGAAGAGTGGATACTATTTGCAAAATGTTGTTGTTCATGCAAGAAATAGACCAAAAATTTGGATGATATCTGTTTTCTACAGTTCAAGAGTTTCTGGATAACAATTGGTGAACTCATCAGTAAAAAAGAATATTTTATGAGCATTTCCTGCATCCGGGAAATATCAAAATTCTCAAATTAATTCTGGATTTTGAGAGCTGATTTGAATTCCCAGGTGAAAATCGGGCATAGATGAATAAGTATAAACAGTTTGATGGTCATATCCATGCTAAAAACCAGTATAGTTGATCTGAATTAATTTTCAGGGGGAATACTCATAAAAATAGCAATTACAGGAAAAGGCGGCGTTGGAAAAACAACTCTTTCAGGCACTCTGGCCAGACTGCTTGCAAGGGACGGATATGAAGTCCTTGCAATAGATGCGGATCCGGATATGAACCTTGCATCTTCTCTTGGGATAGATAACCCCCCAAAGCCCCTTACCGATTTTAAAGACCTGATTCAGGAAAGAGCAGGTACGGAAGGCGGGGCTTTCATCTATAACCCGAAAGTGGATGATATTGCAGGCAAGTATGGAGTAATAGGGCCTGATGGAGTAAGAATGCTTGTTATGGGCACAGTGGACCGTGGAGGAAGCGGGTGCATGTGCCCGGCCTCAGCCTTTCTCAGGGCTCTGCTGAGACATCTCATGCTTAAGGAAAAAAGTGCAGTGATCCTGGATATGGAAGCAGGGATTGAACACCTCGGACGTGGCACTACCAGAGGAATGGATTTAATGATAGTGGTAGTGGAACCGGGAGCGAGGTCACTTGAGACGGCTGAGAGAATAAAAAAGCTGTCCTCAGAAATAGGGATAAAGCACCTTGCTGCTGTAATCAATAAAGGCGGTTCTGAAATAGTCAATAAAAGGCTTGAAGAGCTGGGCATCCAGGTTCTCGGAGAAATTCCCTTTGACCCCCAGCTAATGCAGGCAGACCTGGAAAAGCGAGCTCCGATTGAGGTGGGCGGCAAAGCTGTGGAAGCTATTGTGAAAATAAAGGAAAAACTTATGGAAATTGTAGAAGAGATAAGGAAGGAAAATGAAGAGAAGAAAAAGTAAAGGCCAGTCTCGGCCTATTCTTTCTCCGGCTTCTCATTAGTTTCTTTTTCATATCTTTAAGTTCAATTGAAACCAATATCTGGAGAGTCCACTAAAGTTCCTTTTTTATAGATCAGTTCCAGAAGCCTCAGCTTTTTTTCTCTGAGAAGGTAGTCAGTCTGATCGATTTCAAGACCCCTGTCATAGCAATCCATAGCTTCTTTATATCTGCCGAGACTCTCCAGGACCGAACCTTTCTGACTCCAGGAAAACACATCTTCAGGATTTATATTCAGGACTTCATCGTAACACTCCATAGATTTTTCATATTTCCTTAAATTATTGAAGGCAAAACCTTTGAGGCACCTGAGCCCAAGGTCCTCAGGATCAATTTCAAGAGCCCTGTCATAGCAGGCAAGGGCTTCTTCTGACCTCCCGATCCTGTCCAGTGCAAAACCTTTCTGGATCCATGCATCGAGATACAGGGGGTCCAGAGTTAAAGCTTCATCATAAAGCTTGAGCTTATTTTCGTAATTGTCAGTCTCATTAGCCTTTAAAAGAAGCTGTCTGGGGTCCCCTGGTCCTTTGGTTTTCTCTGCCGCCTTCGGCTCCTTTTGATTTGTCTTACTCATTTTTGCAGTCTCAGTTTCTTCTGTCATTTTGGAATCCTCGCCCGAATTGCGCCTCGGGAGTACGCTGCCCTTTTCGCTTTGCTCAAGAGGGCTAATTTCCAAAGATATAGCTTTACTGGTGCTTCCGCGCATTTTTTGGTTGACATTTACGTTAAGATTAATGAAGAATTTTGGTAATTAACTTAAATCTGGTATTGAGTACTTTTGTTTTCAATGAGATATACCTTTTCTGATTTGATTTCTGTCGAATATGAAATCTAATCGGATTTTTATGCTTCAAAATTTAGAGGATTAACTGGAAAAGGTTTGTGAAAGGAAAAAAAAGATGAAGCTGCAGGAAAAGCAAAACAAAAGGTAACTATTCAGATAACCTTTCAAAGGCTACAATTTTTCCTCGTTTCGAGGAAAAATTGCATATAAAATGAATACTATTTTGTTTCGTTATTAT
>JADGNM010000237.1 GCA_017883485.1 Methanosarcina sp. | reverse complement strand
AAGAGAAGCAGGGATTACAGATTCAAAGTGGACACTAAGAAATCTTCTAACATTTAAGTGCTTCAAAACACCAATCATATAACGCTGGACGACCAAACTCTTTCCTTAGCATTTTTAAATCTGCAGGAACAAAAATCTCAGGATGCGTTTCTAATGCCAAAAGTAAGCGTTGAAATTCCACAGGAACTTCTGGATGACCTCAACAAGCATGTAGGAGATAACAAGAAGTTTGTCAGCCAGTCTGATGCAATTCGGACTGCCATTCGTAAGATGCTTGATATGATGGATGATATTGATAGAAGGCACGGAAGACTTAATCAATAATCGGAACTTATGAGAATATAGAAGTTCTACCGAAAATAAAGAGGCAATTTTTGGAAATAAAAAAGAAACCGAGCCATCAGAAAATAACCCATTATTTTCGGTCTCCTTTCTCGTAGAGTATTGTCCATCCGCTAATTCCATGATAAGTGTCTGTAACTTGGTTTCGCAGGTTAAAGCTTAATGGGAAGGAAAATTTAAAGCGTATTAAAAGAGGATATCCAACCATACCTACTTTTTTATATAAAATATCCGTATTTAAGCATATGGAAATAAGGTGTAGGTGTGGAGATACGTGCATAAGGCCTATTTCGAAAGCACTAAAAGACATTGAATTATTCTACAAACCATGCAACGATTGCAAAACAGAAAAAATAAAGAAATTCTCTCCTCTAGCAGAACAGATTAACTTAGATGAAATAGATAACCATTTTGGAAGTTGTAAATGCGGTAAGAGGCATCTTGATATTGTAATATCTCACGTGCTAAAAGTAATGATGGATGAAGGAATAAAAGATAAAAAAGCTAGTTTAAGAAATGCATGTGTTCCTCTTGTGACTCCTGGCTATCCAACTGATTCTATTCCCTATTTGCCTAAGGATTCTTTAGTAATATTATCTAATGAAGTGGATAAAGGATGTGCTGAAACAATTGTAAAGGAAGTGGGGGAAGTTAAAGGGGTTTTAAAGGGAGATTTAAGAAATACTGTGGGTATAAAAGATTCTGATTCTAATCCTCATGTGTATGAACTTCTTGCTGGATGCGATTTGAGATGTGATATTATACAGACTCCTTACGGTGCTTTAGGAATATATAAATATCAGCGTGAAATTCATATAGAGTTTCCAAAGGTAGAATCACCCAAAATAGAGATACTTAACAAAGCTTTGAAATATTGTGATAGGCCTGCTGTTCTTGATTGTACATGTGGTCCCGGGACATTAGGAATCGCATGCCTTAAAGCCGGCGCGCGAAAAGTCGTTTTTAATGATATATGGAATCCTGCAATAGAAACGACTTTGATTAATTTAGAAGTTAATGGATTTCCAGTCAAACTTTCAGGCAGTGAAGAAGAATTAATAGCATCCGGAGACAAATTTGAAGTTTATTGTATGGATATAAGAGAATTAGCGAATTGTTTAGATGAAACATTTGATATTTGTATTATAGACACATTTCCTGGTGTAGATACAACAGAATTTGTGGAAGCCGCAGGCAAATTAGGCAAAAAAGTTGTCGTGATTTGAAGGAGAATTATATGAGCTTAAAATGGGGAAAATAAGATATAGAAATAAGAGATTCATAGAAGATGACCCCTTTATTTCCACTGTATTTTAAGATCAAACGCCTTCTTTCTCAAAAATCATCTACTATTCGGTAGATTTTACTAAACTAAAAAATTGAGGCTGAAGTACGCAGGATAAATCACTTTCAATACTATTTTTATTCTAGCACAAGCTGTCATTCGTGAAATCTCAGATATAATAGATGACATTGATATAAGGCATGGAATATTTAATAAATATTCCGAGAGTTAAAAACAAATAATCACTTCTGAATGCAAAAAATTGATTTGTATATTAAAGAAGTATTTCTGAAAATAAAGAAGAAGTTTAGAAATTACCATCGAAGATAACCCCTTTATTTCCATTGTGTATTAACATCCATCGACTCATTTTCAGAAAATTACGTATTCCAGAGTGGATTCGATTGGAAGAAAAAATTAAGCCTGATCAGAGAGATTCTCTGAAATCCCTGATACCCTGTGCTACATTGGAGAGCAGGATAAAGGCTATTCTCTGGTTTGGCCAGGATCCCAATCCGCAATCAGGACCTACATACTTAATCAAGTTCCCGAAGCGTCTGTAGAAAAGCTTGAGTCGCTTTGCTATAACAGCCGGAGTTTCGAGTTCAGTAACAATTTCGGGAAGATACTGTTGATCTTTCCATACATTGGTACAGTATCTTTCATTAAGGATTCCTGCCAGGCTGAAAATATCGGTTCTTGCAATCCCGAGCCTCAGGAAAGAATCCGTATCTTCAAGCACTTTTTTGTCGATCAGTTCCACGTAAGAGGGAGTACCTGCTGATTCTACTCCAATTACGTTGATTGTTGGAGTTTCACAGGCCAAATTATAGTAGAGAGCAGAATGGAGGTGAATTTCAACATCAGCTCCCCATTTACTTGCTGCCCGTGAGGCATCCGTAAAGGCGGAAATAATATCGTTTTCGTCAAAGGCGAGTTCAGGGTTCAATCCGATGCTCGGCTCGTCAATAGAAACCGTTGTGATCTTAAAATGTTTTGCTGATTTCATAGAGTTTCTGACGAAATTATTCACGCTTTTTGCAAGGAGGGAATATATGTCCGTGTACCGTGTACCTCCGAATTCCTTCAGGTAAAGCTCGGTCGGGCCAGTTACGCAGATCCGAACCTTCAGTTTTCCTCCAAACTGCTCCTTATAAGCTTTTGCGACCTTTTCCATAGCCTCAAGCTCTACAATCTTAGCGCACTCAAGCTTCACCTCAAAAGGATTGTCACAGCAGTTAGGATCGCGGATAACCTTCAAAAACTGTTCATTCATGTCCTGGTACTGAGGATAAGTAGGGATATCCACACCTGCATCTATTTTCTGCTGGAAGGCGTCATTAATTACTGTAAAAAGTTTCTCATCTTCGGTTCTCGTTTTAAAAGCGTTTCGAACCCATTCTCTGCTAACTCCTTCGGGAAGGGGGTAGCTTCCGATATCATCAAAGACGATTTCTTCCATATCTTCTAGTAGACCTGTAAGAATTTAGCATTATTGTTCTGAATTAAATTCATTGATACCTTTTGCAGTATTCTCAAGCAATTTGAAAGCAATATCCTGATCCGGCCAGAATGCCAACCCGCAGTCCGGACTTGCGTACTTTATGCAATCGCCAAGAACGGAATAGCCTGTCTCAAGCCTCTTCTTTATGACGCCTGGGGTCTCAAGCTCAGTGACGATTTTCTGCATATACTCCTTTTCCTTCCAGGCGTTAACTCCATACTTTTCATTGATAATACCAATAAGACTGGAAATATCAGTCCTGGACACTCCGAGCCTGATATAAGTATCCGAGTCCTCCAGCACTTTTCTGTCCAGAAGGTCCATGTAGGAAGGAGTTGCAGCATACTCAAAGCCCATGACATTGATAGGAGTTTCACAAACAAGCTTATACTTCAAGGTAGAGTGAAGGTGAATCTCCATGTCGGCTCCCTGTTTCCTGGCATAGGTGGAAGCAACGGTAAGAGCAGAGATGATGTCAGCATCAGAAAACTGAATCCTATCGTTAATCCCAAGGCTGGGTTCATCCAGGGCTACAACCTTAATTTTGAAATTTTTCGCAGTTTTAAATGCCTGTTTAATGAAGTTCTCAATATCCAGTGCAAGAATATGGTACGCGTCCGCAAAAGCCGTTGTTCCGAAAGCTTGGAGATACAGGTCTGTAGGACCTGCAACACAAACCCTAACTTCAAGAGTCTCTCCTATCTCTTCCTTGTATTGTTTTGCAACCTCGTCAATTATCTCCAGTTCGAGAATCTTTGCATTTTCTTCTTTCAATACATAAGGTTCATAACAATTCATTTCATTTTTTATAATATCAAGGAACTGTCCAATTTTGTCTCGGAACTGTGGATAAGTAGGAACTTGCACACCCACATCAATTTTTCTCCGGAAAGCATCCCTTATCATTGAAAAGAGTTTTTCATCTTCGTTTCGATTCTCAGCCGCAGCCTTTACCCACTCTCTCGTGATACCCTCAGGTGTGGGGAGGCTGCCTCCATCGATAAAAATAATCTCCTGCATATCTGATATATAAGACAGCTGAAGTTTTATAGGTATTGTAAGTGCTCTAACAATACAGTGCAAACTTCTTAACTTTTTGACATGAAAAGAAATTTAAATAAGTAAGGGTTATCTTAGTAAGGAAGTTTAGGGGAATTATACTTCCAATGTGTGCTCATTGAACAAAGTGCCAATTAGAGGGCAATATAAGTGCTTTATGAAGGGTTTGAAATTAAAATTTCCCGAGGCTTAAATTTATGCCTTAAGTTCTTGCCAGATTCGAAAACGTATGTAAGCTGATAGAGCGTAATTCTTGGGGGTATTAGCAACGAAAAGTGAAGTAAAGTTAATGAATAAATACTGTGCATGGAAAGAAGTAAAATTTAATGATGTTATGTATTATCTAAAAGGAAATGCGTTTTTCAAAAACAAGCTGCTGAGTCTGGAAGAGTTAGCTGAGTTAATATGTCCCCTGGTCCGTAGAGAAGATGAAAGCCAGGAAAAGGAATTCGGATCACTTCTAGAAGGATTAAATGGAGAGTTTGCAATTGTTGCTGAGACCGAGAGCAGGATTTTTTGCGCTGTAGACAAGTTAAGAAGAATCCCATTATTTTACATACTGACAAAAGATAATTTTATTGTATCGGACGATGCATATTATTTAAACCGGACTTTCTAAGATAGTAAAAAACAAAGGCTCTTGACTATGATTATTTACAGTATAATAAAAAATTAATTAAGTTGGCAATCTCAACTCGGGAT
>JADGNM010000236.1 GCA_017883485.1 Methanosarcina sp. | reverse complement strand
TTTTTGCAATAATGTTTAGCCTGGAAGATAAGGTATTTTCCCACAAAAACGCCATCAGTAAAAATACTCAAGAAAAAACAATTACCTGCCGAATGCAGGCTATAAGCTTTAAGTCTTTTCAAAATTTCAGAGACTTTTCTAACTTCCCACCCCTCCGGAATCTCCCCTAAATCAGAAGGAGATATTTTTGTATTTTCAGGCCCCGGAAATATGAACTTAACGAACCATTCTTCATAAATCAGCTTTACTATCTCTTCGAGGATTTCTATTCTTCGGGTGTTGTTTTCAATGAGATTATCGTAGTTGGAGAGAATGGAGGCTATTTTTTTTTGATTCTCATAGGGAGGCAGATATAATTCTAATTTTTCGAATGTAGATTTTTTCAATATTGGGGTCCTGGTACCAACAGAACCAAGTGTCTTCAATTCTTCGCGTCTTGTACTAAGACTATAGTGTAAAAAATCTGGAATTATATTTTCGTGTGGGATAATTGTATTAATTTGTTGGTTTGTGAATGAAGTTTTGGTTGTCATTGCCACTTTTCCCATTTGCCATCCGATGCAGGAAACACAAACACTCTTAGAGGATATTTGGCATGAAGAAATTACAGCAGCACCTTTAGATGAAAGCTTTCTTTCAGTATCATTAATTCTTTTTCTTCCATCCATATCAGACGGAGTGATGAACAAATATTCGTCACCGAAGTTTTCAATATCTGCTGTCGGTGGGGTTCTCCCTGTAATAACTTTACCTATTTCGTTCAATCTTAGTCTTTTCCAGTTACTACTTTCATTCATTTTGAACCCTCAACAATTCGCTCACATTTTCAGCAATCTTTTCTTCCAGGTCCTTTGCTTCGAGATTCAACCCTTCAAGCTCGTCATTCAGCTCTTGCAGTCTCTCAACAAAATCAAAATCCTCTTCAATATTTTCAGCAACTCCAACATATCTTCCCGGATTAAGAGAATATCCTTGCCCTCTTACCTCGTCGAGAGTTGAGATCTTGCAGAAACCTTTGATGTCCTCATACGGCTTGCTTCCTTCTTCCTCGCGGTAACTCCTTACGATTCCTGCGATCTTTTCGATCTGCTCGGAAGTAAATTCCCTGTGCGCCTTGTCAACCTGCGTAAAAATCTCCCTAGCATCAATGAATAGAATCTTATCTTTTCGAGTGGTGCTGGCTTTGCCTTTATCTAGGAACCAGAGAGTGCATGGCAGAGTGACAGTATAGAAAAATTTTGAACTGATAGAAACCATTACGTCAACTGCATTGCTTTCAATGAGCTGTTTTCTTATTTCGGCTTCTGCGCCCCTGGCATCGGAAGCAGAGTTTGCCATAACGAAGCCGGCTCTGCCTTTTTCGTTTAAGGCCGACCAGAAAAACTGGATCCATAGGTAGTTTGCATTGTCAGTTGTAGGAAGTCCTAGAGTGACTCTCTTGTCGCCTTTGATCTTTTTTTCAAAATCGACTTTTTTTACGTTGAAAGGCGGATTTGCCATTACGAAATCAAATGCTCCTACTGAGTTGTGGATGTCTTCGTAGTAGGTGTTGCCTTCTTTAATGTCCCCGGAAAGGCCGTGAACTGCAAGGTTCATTTTGCAGAGCCTGACCGTATCGGCTACCTTTTCCTGGCCGTAGACCGAGATTTCTGAACTGGCTTTTCGGTGGTGCTTTTCCACAAAATGGGCGCTCTGGACGAACATGCCGCCTGACCCACAGGCAGGGTCAAGGATTTTTCCGTGGTAGGGCTCGATGATTTCTACGATCAGCTTGACAAGAGATATGGGAGTGAAGAATTCCCCGCCTTTCTGGCCTTCGGCCATTGCGAATTTTCCGAGGAAATATTCGTAAATCTTACCGAAAGTATCGCCTTTAATGTCAGTAGGCAATTTGAAGGCTTTTAAAAGGGCAACGAGCAGGTCATTTCCAAAAGAAGTGTAGGTTTTTGGCAGGATATCGGTCAGTTCGGGGTTTTCGGCTTCTATTGTTTCCATTGCTTCATTGACAGCCTTCCCTATGTTTTCGCCTTCAGGCAGGTTAAGTAAATAGGTGTATCTGGCTTTTTCAGGAAGATAGAGAACTCCTTTCGCCTGAAAATCGACTTTTGAGATTTCTTTTTTTCTTCTTCGGCTGGACGAATCGTTTTCCATTTCATGCTTTAATTCCTGTTCTGCCTGAGCGAATTTGAACTCGGCATATCTCAGAAAAATCAATCCGAGTACGGGCACGGAATATTCTGAGGCTTTTAAGCCTAAATTTGCCCGGAGTTCGTTAGCTACATCCCATAATCTTTTTTCGGTTTCGTTGTTGTTGCCTGCCATTTTTCATCATCTTTTGAAGTTGTTTTTACTTCTCATCACTTAATTTAATAAATAAGTTGCTAAATGTCTTAAGCCAGCGCCTTTGTCTTAAGCCAACAGCTTCAGAATACGTTTTTAGCTTGTTAACTTTATTGTCAAGTTTGGTAAAATATTAAATAACTCTTTTTCAAATCTATTTTTTTGTCTTTTGGAAGGGCCGCCAGGCAAGCTGGCGGAGGCGTTAAGGAATGGCTGAAAAATAACTTCAAGTTTTCATTTTGGGAATGTATCTATAATTCCATTTTTTATATAACCATCAAGGAAAATATCGGTAATGGAAATGCTTGAAGTTATATTTTCATCGTTCCTAAGCACAATCAGAATGAAAAATGGTTTTAAACTCTTTACCGACTTTAAAAGAAAAAATGAACTATGGAGAGTATGGAAAACGTAAAGAAAGGTATTAAGGGCAAATTTTTTCCGCGTTTTCCGCGTTTTCCGCGGTTAAAAAAACTCGATTGAATTTTACTTGCCCTTCAGAGTTTTTTGCGGTTATGGACAAATATTTGAAAGATATTTTGACTATAAGAACATTTATGGTTCATTTCTTTGCTTTCAAAATATTTCTGTTAATTTTGGTAAAACCTCAACTATATCAATTAACTTGCTTGTCTTTTTCAAAAAAATCCTCAATGTCTTTCACATAATAAGCGATATCGTCTCCAAACCCATATCCGACATCGTTCGATTCTCTGCGGAGCTTGAGTAGCCGTGCTTTAAAACTTGGGTAAAATCTTTGTCCTTCCGGGGTTTTAAGAAGTTCACAAAACTTCCTCAGCATTTCACACCCTTCATCTATGAATTCCTCTTCAATGCCTCCATATTCATTGACAAATTCGACAACGTTTTCCACAAAAAAGAGCATCAGTTCCATTGTCCCTGCGAGGTCTCCCGAACCTTCGGAATAGTCCATGACCGCTTTACTTGTCACATCCGATCGAAGCCCTCCAAGTCCGTTATCAGGGAAAAATTCATTCCTGATAATTCGCTGAAAGCTCTCCAGGACCCAGTCGCTCTTTTTTCCCTTCATGTGCTGGGAAAGGATTGCGTTACGGTTCTCAGCCGGTTGTTCGTAAAAATCCCGGATGAGGTCGATGAGTTCGTTTTTGTCAGTATCCTGAAGGATTTTCTTTAAGTCATGCCAATTTACGGAGTCTTCTTTTACCATCAAAAGCCACCTGAATTTTTCGTGTTGTGTGTCATTCTTGTCTTCTTCAAAACATTTCAATCTTAGCAATAAGGATATAAACCGCGTTTCCTCAATGTATTCCCAAACGGCTTTTGCAACTAAATAAATAGTTTTGATATATTTTTATATTATGGTGATAGTGTTAACTATGATAGGTGATCGTGTGAACTTTGATAAAGCAATAAAAGTACTGGAACGAGAAATATCATATTTGAATTATGAGTATAAATTGGAGTGCGCACAAGCACAACGAGACGGCAGCGATGTAAATTATACTAGATATGAGAGAAACATAGCTGAGCTTAAGGCGGCGATAGAAAAACTGCAGCAGTGTTAACGATACGTTATTAAGAGCTTGTAAAGATTCCGGGTGATATTGATAAACTCTTTCCGGTCTGCGTTCTGAAGGGACTTTTTTAAGTCAAACTAATTTGAACCCTAGTCCTGTTTCATTTTCAGCTCCCGCGAAGCTAAAATCACTATTTCTGAAGCTCATCTCTTATGTGAATATCCGGAGCAGAAACATCGATTTCCCCTGAGATAAGTTTAGGGGAGGTCGCGGGTTTTGCGAAAATTTTGATTTTTTGCAATGAGTGTCAATAAGTAACAAAGATTCGTAGATATATTTCTATTTGATTTATATATTTAAAATAGGTTGATTTTTCCCAGTAAAGTCAGGATATAATTTGACTTTGCCGGGTTGAGGGTAAAATGAAATCGTGGGGGTCGAGTACCATTAACTGTAAAGCCGAATTATGGATTCGAATCTGGGCAAACAAGGTGAATGGGCCCTTTTTGTCAGGTTTAATCAAAAAAAGGACGCGACCTCGAATGAACAAAATTGTAAAGTGGATAATGATTACGTCGATTTGCGCGATATTTGCACTGGACAGCATAGTTCTTTTCTCAGTCAAAGCTGGCGCAGCAGCAGTATGTCAAAAACCGGTTGCCGATTTCACATCAAATGTGACAGGCGACTGCATGAGACTCGATGTTCAATTTAATGACCAGTCAACAAACTGCTCAACGAGCTGGTCCTGGGATTCTGAAGATAATGGAACCGCTTCAATCAAGAATCCGGCTCATAATATGCAAATTCAGGAACCTATACAGTTACTTAAGTGACTAATTCAGGGATTCTGATAGGGAATCAAATATTACTTGTAATATTGGCTTTGGAATGAGCTCAATAATTAAAGATCAGAAAAACTTGCTCTATCGTCTCTAACTCAGAAAAGAAGAAGACATGGAATAAATCAAATTGCGGGCGGCCACCCCAACCTAAAGGATGGGGTATGCAAGGGCCGCCCGCCGTTATCTTGGAATTGTTTAGTGTTCTATGACAAGAC
>JADGNM010000235.1 GCA_017883485.1 Methanosarcina sp. | reverse complement strand
ACATTTCCCAGAAATCCCCTTAAAATTATTTTTTGGTAAATAATACCAAAATGACACCGGTATTTTATAATTGTTGTAAAATATCTTACAATAAAGATCCTATCTTCATGATCCTGCCCTCCTGTGCAAATATTGCAAAACCTTTGTAAACAGCTGCAGAAATCAATTTTACAAAGGCTGCATGCAGTTGTAATTTTGGTTTCAAAATAATTAACAATGAGATCGTTAGCTGTCATAACAGGGGCAAGTTCAGGAATTGGAAAAGCGTTCGCATTTGAACTCTGTAAATCTCATGACCTGGTTTTAGTTGGGCGAAGGAAAGACCTGCTCCTTCAAATATCAAGAGAGCTTAATAAATATGAGAACAAAACTGTTTTTAAAAGCTCTCTAATGTTTTCTGAATCAAATACTTCCTGATTTAAATCAAAGTTACTAGATTTTTGTAACAGGTAAACTCATTTCTTATTTTTCTTTTATAGGGAAAACTCATTTCTGTCATTAGCATAAAAAAAAATCGAGGCGCTATCGACCATTAATATCCTATCCTGACTCTGGGAAATTCTTAACTGAATCATGAAGCTTTAAGTTTATTGCCATACTTCTTATTACCAAAAAATAATTTTAAGGGGATTTCTGGGAAATGTCTGAGAATAAAAGTAAGTACATCCGCTGGTTTGAAGAGACTACTATTGAAGATGTTCCGCTTGTGGGCGGAAAGAATGCTTCCCTTGGAGAAATGTACAGGGAGCTTACTTCGAAGGGAGTAAAGATCCCAAACGGTTTTTCAGTAACTGCCGAAGCTTACTGGCATGTCCTCAACGCCGGGGGGATTCTCGATAAGCTTAAGAAAACTCTGGAAGGGCTTGATGTTGAAAACGTTTCTGAACTTGCAAAGAGGGGAAAGGCTGCAAGGGACTTGATTCTTGGGGCAGGAATTCCGGATGATCTATGGGAGGAAATCAAAAACGGGTATGACCGCTTATGTGAGCAGTATGGAGAAAATACGGATGTAGCTGTGCGGAGTTCGGCAACGGCTGAAGACCTTCCCACTGCTTCTTTTGCAGGCCAGCAGGAGACTTACCTTAATATAAGGGGTTATCCCGCGCTTAGAGATGCTTGCTCACGCTGTTTTGCGTCACTCTTTACTGACAGGGCGATTTCCTACAGGGTAACAAATAATTTCGATCATTTCAAAGTTGGCCTGTCGATAGGGATCATGAAAATGGTCAGGTCTGATCTGGCCTCAAGCGGCGTTATATTTACTCTTGATACGGAAACCGGTTTCAGAGACGTGGTTTTTATTACTGGCTCATACGGGCTCGGAGAAAATATCGTGCAGGGCCAGGTCAATCCGGATGAGTTTTATGTTTTCAAGCCAACTTTCAGGGAGGGCTATAAGCCGATTGTACAGAAGAAGGTGGGGGATAAACAAATCAAGATGATCTACGGCCAGGGCGGCTCTAAAATTCTTACGCGGAATGTGGAGGTCCCTGAGGCTGATCGGATTCGTTTCTGTATTACTGACGAAGAAGTGCTCAAACTTGCAGGGTATGCGATTACCATCGAAGACCATTACTCAAATAAGTATGGAGAATCCAGGCCAATGGATATCGAATGGGCAAAGGACGGCATAACAGAGGAACTTTTCATAGTGCAGGCAAGACCTGAGACTGTCCAGTCCCAGAAGAGCAAAGATATTCTCGAGACCTATATAATTGAAAAGAGATCGAATGTCCTTGCCAGAGGCAGAAGCGTTGGAAGCAAAATCGCTTCCGGAAAAGCCCATGTGATTACTGATGTTTCGGATTTGCCCTCATTTAAACCGGGGGAGATCCTTATTGCGGACACTACGACTCCTGACTGGGAGCCTGTAATGAAAACAGCAGCTGCAATTGTCACGAACAAAGGAGGAAGGACTTGCCATGCTGCGATCGTCAGCCGGGAACTGGGAATTCCTGCAGTTGTGGGAGCAGGCAATGCAACAGAAGTTCTTGAGATAGGCAGGGAAATTACCGTGAGTTGTGCGGAAGGAGAAGACGGATTAGTGTACGAAGGAATTCTTCCCTTCCATAAAGATACCCTGAGCCTTAAAGACATAAAACGCCCGAAAACCGAGATTATGATGAATCTTGGAAACCCTGAGGAAGCTTTTGGCTTTTCCAAAATCCTTAATGACGGAATAGGACTTGCGAGGCTGGAGTTTATAATTTCAAGTTATATCAAGATCCATCCGATGGCTCTTGTGCATCCTGAAAAGGTCAAAGACCCTAAAGTCCTTCAGGAAATCGAAAAACTTACCAGAGATTACGATAAGGAAGATTATTTTGTAGATCGACTTTCTCAGGGTGTTGGGACTATTGCTGCGGCTTTTTACCCTAAGGATGTTGTAGTCCGCATGAGCGACTTTAAAACCAACGAGTATGCAAGTCTTCTTGGGGGCAGCTATTTTGAAATGATGGAAAATAATCCCATGCTGGGTTTCAGGGGAGCTTCCCGCTATTCTGATGAGCGCTACAGGGAGGGTTTTGCCCTTGAGTGCAGGGCTATGAAAAAGGTAAGGGAAGAGATGGGACTTAAAAATCTCATTCTTATGATTCCTTTCTGCAGGACAGTTGAAGAAGCGCGTAAAGTAATTGCCGAGATGGAGAAAAACGGGCTTAAGAGAGGAGAAAACGGACTGCAGGTCTATGTTATGTGTGAAATTCCAAACAATGTCCTTCTTATCGACGAATTCAGCAAGGTTTTCGATGGCTTCTCCATAGGCTCAAATGACCTGACCCAGCTAACCCTAGGTGTTGATAGGGACTCTGAACTGCTTGCTTCAGAATTCGATGAGCGGGATCCCGGAGTTATGATAATAATGGCAATGGCAGTACAGGGGGCAAAACGAAATGGAAAACACAGCGGGATCTGCGGGCAGGCCCCAAGCGATTTCCCCGAAATTGCAGAGTTCCTGGTAAAACAGGAAATAGATTCCATTTCACTTAATCCGGATTCGGTAATGAAAATCACCCTTAAAGTTCTGGAAACGGAAAAGGAACTGGGAAGGTCGTGAGAAATCCCTAACAGCAGATTATCGGAGCAGCTAACAGGTAATTCGCTCGAATGAATTATATTATATTACTGCAGCAGGTGCGGCTGCACATCCTCAGTCACATCTGCCAGCTCGTCTTCTTTTCATTTTTTACATCAAGAACGGCTATAAAAAGATAAATATGCACCTGCCCGGGTAGATGATGCCTGTTCAGGCGAAATATAACTCTTTTAATTTATTGGAGAGAGCCATCCAAAAATTTTAAAGATTCAGCTGGATGGAAAATAAGAACTAAGAGCCAGATAAATAACCATCAACAGTAAGGGGAAACGAGTACTTGCTAAGTTTTTTCAGGCTGTCGGTGGTTATAGAAAATTGATTAAGTCAGGTGTAAAATTTATGTTCGGAACATTCATGTTCGGAACTGAAATCGATGTCTCTTTCAAGGTTAAGCTTTGCTTTTTTTAATGGTTAGCTTATTTGCTCATGTGCTTTAGTTTTTCAGCAATATCAATCCCGAGCCTTTTGCACTCCTGCAAGTCCTTATCTGTGGGTGTATGAAGAATCCGAAGTACGGGGTCCATTACGGTCATTCCCATCTCTCGCATCTTTTCTGCAATCACTATAGGCGCTTCTCCACTCCATCCGTAAGACCCGAATGCAGCTCCTATTTTACCCTTTGGATTTGTAGCAGCAAGGGTTTCGTTGATGAATTTCTCCATAGGCGGCAGCATTTTGTAGTAAAAAGTCGAGGAGCCAACTGCAATTGCTTCCGCCTCATTGAGTTCTTCGGACTTAACATCATAAAAGCTAATAGCTTTTACGTCCACATTCATCGATTCGATCCCTTTAGCTATTGCTTCGGCCATAGCTTTTGTATTCCCTGAAGTACTGAGATAGACTATTATTGCTTTCAACCTTATCCCCATCCATGCAAGATCTGATATTAATGCCGTTACGGACTAAAAGTGAGCGAAAATCAGCGGTTTCATATCTACCGGAGCCCAGGGCTGCAAATAACGTAACCTGAGGCCTTCTCACTTTCCAACCCTGTATTAGTTATGAAAATAGTTTTAAATAAGGATTTCGTCTATGGTCAGGTTGAATTAATGCATAAAAGAAAAACATCCTTATGCCAGGTCTGCCACAATGCGGATAGGAGCTATATAGTTTACTACCTGCAGGGCTACGCTCTCAAGAAATTCGCGTACATCCTGCGGGACCCTGTCCGTAGTATGGGAGGCGAAATTCAGACTGCCGATGATTTCTCCTCTATGTATCATAGGGATCACAGCTACCGCAGTGATTTTTTCTTTCATGATTAAATCTGCCATTTTCTCTGAGAAAAACTCCAGCGTGTAGATAGGTTTTTCAGTCCAGATCTGACGTGCTTCAGGAGAATCTATTCTATATGTTGAAATACTTTTTACAAATTCCGGAGAAAGTCCTCGATATGCAACCAGGTTAATCTGGTCGAAGAGCTCATCTTTCAGGTATATTCCTCCGGCATCTATTTCTTCTATTTTCAGGCAGGCGTCAAGAACCAAATTAAGCATAGTCTGAAGGTTCCAGGTAGTGGTCAGGGAGACTCCGAGTTCCCTCTGGATCTCGAGCATAACCTGTGCTTCTTTCCTTTCGGTAATATCGATAACTATTCCCTGGAAACGAGTTACATCTCCTTTACTGTCTCTCTGGATAAATGTCCGCTCCTCAACCCAACGGATGCTGCCGTCCCCAGTAAAAATTCTGTATTCCATCTGGAAAGAATCAGAGCCTTCTTTTATTACTAGGGAGCGCAGAGGGTCACGAATACCCCGACCTTCAGGTTGGGGATGAAGTGGACCCTCGCCTCTTTTTGATTCCGATCAAAATCT
>JADGNM010000234.1 GCA_017883485.1 Methanosarcina sp. | reverse complement strand
ACTTTTGCTAAAGCATCTGATCGCCAAAGCAAGCAATAATGAGCGGAGAATAGTAAGCAGTCAACAATAAGCAGAACTGGAAAGCATCGAATCTCAAAACAGTGCATTCAGAGCTCAGTAGCTTGTTAATGGTTTAACACTCCCCCCTCTTTAGATTACTTTACAATACTGCTCCTACCATGTAGCTTCACTCCAAGATGAAAATTTGAGTCTGACCAAATGGGTAAGATCACTACCTTGAGAAAATAGTTATGTGAAGTCTTCGGAGGATCAGAGTTTTTCGGCTAGCTTCGGACCCAGGGGGATCAGAGTTTTTCGGCTAGCTTCGAACCTATATAGTAATCTTTTCCCGAAGACTTTACATAACATGATATCAAAAACTTAATATACTAGTTAACTAATTATTATTTATATTAAGTCATATAATCCTTAATATTAACTCCAAAAAAACAATAAAGTCCCAATAAAAACGCCCAATAGAACCCCAAGACTTTTGTGATAGATCCGACACAAGCCATTAAAATGCAGATTCAAACTTTTCTGTAAATGAGCCAATTCAAAGACAATTTTATCTTTTTCGAAAAGAGTTTCGGACTATTTTCATAATCTGAAACTCAATTAACTGGAGAGTTGAAATTGAAGAAGTATGTTAAAGATAGGAAGTGAAACCTTGGATAAACACAAAATGGAAACTTCAGTTAGAAAATTTAACATATGTATTGAGAAGAATAAGGATCAACAGGCTTATTCAGATTTCAAAGAAGGAGTAAATAAAGGCCTGGATATAGTGAAATGAAATACAATTTCGAGGAAAATGCTGAAAAATTCTCTTCATTTGATACGGATGAAGATCAGGCTGGAAAGATAAAGTGCTTACATGATAATTTTTGCCAGCTTCTTGACAGGATTGTCATGGCAAAAAAGCCAAATTGGTCTGAGGACCATTTAGAAGGAGTTTTTACCGGATTTGAAATATCCAAAGAAATATTTGGAGAATTCATAAAAGAGTCTTTTCCTCTGGAAAATACATAAGGTTCTGTAAACTCTTTAGCTGCTAATTATTCATACTAATCGCAATATCATAAGTGGTTGCCTTTTCGGAAAAATGTTCTATTTATCTATGAAGACAACTTCATACAATTTATGGAAGTTATTTATAATATGTATTACACATTTTATGTAGAAGGGATTGTAATGGATAAAGTAGAAAGCGAAGAACAAAGCGAAGAACAGGAACCCAAAGACGATCTATCAGAGTTCCAGTTGCGTTCTTTAGATATCGATATTGCCTTTTACGGGACTAAATTGAAAAAACTGAAAAAAACTTGAGTTTTTAACCTGAAGTTTTTTGGCTGGCTTTTTTTGGTTCTGGCTGATTAGCTCATTGGCTCGTTTTGCTGTTTCTCTCGCGATCCGAAAGAAAGCTACTTTGATAACGTTGTTATTCTGGATAATTTATCTATTTTAAACATTGAAAAAGGGGCACTAATTAGCTCAGGTTAATAGCATCCAGTACTAATGTATAAGCTAAAAATATATCACTGACAAATGATATACACCTCAATGACAAACAATATACTCCTAGGAAAATACTAAACTCGGTTTTATACTTACTTGAGGGGAATGGATGGAAAATTACGACCTGATTATAATAGGTATGGGTTCTGCGATGAACTACATAAACCCTATTATAGATTCTAATCCGGAAATGAAAATTGCCGTTATCGATAAGGACGAACCGGGGGGATCTGTCTTACCAGAGGGTGCATCCCTTCAAAAACTTTGCTCTACCCTGCAGACCTTATCAGGGAAATTCAAACCGCGTCGTTTTTTGGAATAAAGGTTGAGATAAAGAATGTTGACTTCCTCGCAATCATGGAAAGGATGCGAAGGGCGATAAGAGAAGATATAGAGGCTGTCAGGGAGGGGTTAACCGAAAACCCGTACCTTGACTACTATCATGAAAGTGCGGAGTTTATCTCTCCTTATACCCTGAAAGTGGGCGATAAAACGCTTTACTCGAAGATGATTTTCCTGTGTACGGGCTCAAGGCCTGCAATCCCGCCTGTTAAAGGGCTTGAAGAAGCTGGCTATCTTACAAGCGATACTGTTCTCCAGCTTAATGAATGCCCCGTAAGTCTAGCAATTCTTGGAGGTAGTTACATTGCAGCCGAGTATGGTCATTTTTTTTCGGCTATGGGAGCTGAAGTCACGGTTATCGGAAGAAATTCCCGGTTCCTTCCCCAGGAAGAGCCTGAAATCTCCAGGCTTGCAAGGATAAAAATGTCGGAGTTTATGAAGATTCTTACCAATTACGAAGCCATGGAAGTTAGAAAAGAAGATAACGGGCAGAAAACCATCGTTGCAAAGGAAAAAGATTCGGGAGAAGAAGTCAAGGTTACTGTAGATGAAATATTCGTGGCAACAGGAAGAGTCCCGAATACCGACATCCTCCATCCGGAAAGAGCCGGAATCAAAACAGACATTCAGGGCTGGATTTTAGTGAATGAATACCTTGAGACGTCCCAGCCAAATATCTGGGCTTTTGGGGATGCAAACGGAAAACACCTGTTCAAGCACGTCGGGAACTACGAGTCAGGGATAGCCTACCTGAATGCCATCCTGAATGAAAAAGTGAAGGCAGATTACCACGCCGTACCACATGCCGTTTTTTCATATCCCGAGATTGCCGGGGTAGGTATGGGAGAGCAAGAAGCCGTAGAAATGTACGGAAAAGATAGAGTAGTCATAGGCCTCAAATTCTTTGAAGATACTGCAAAGGGTAGAGTCATGGAGATCAAGGACTACTTTGTAAAGGTGATTCTGGATGGGGAGGAAGAGAAAATCCTGGGAGCTCATATTATTGGGCCTCATGCCTCAATACTTATTCACCAGATAATCCCTCTTATGTATACGGAATCAAGAAGTGTGGAACCAATATTGCGCAGTATGGACATCCACCCATCATTGAGTGAGGTTGTAACCAAAGCCTTCTACTCCCAGATGCCACTGGAACACTACCATCATTTCCTGAAACATATAGGGCTTGAAGACTGAAAAACAGTCTTTTTTCTAGATGAAAAATCCATTTGTTGCTTTCGACTGCTTTCAGTTTTAAATGTACTCTTCTTCTGAGACAGAGAGCATCTCTCAAAGTTTAATCAATTTAACCATTTATTAGTGCAGCCTGCAAATGTTCAGGAGGAGAACCTAATAGAACATAAAGGCCAAAGCTGTACGTATCGACAGACTGCATCAGTGGGTAGATGTAGTGCATCGATTCCAAAGTGTATCATAGAATAAATTTTGAATTTAAATTAGGAGGACTGGTGCAGATCACTCCCTATAAACCGCTGAAAGCGCGGAAAACGTGGAATAAAGAGAGAAAGGGCACCGTTTTTCCGCGCTTTCCGCGTTTTCTGTGGTTGAAAGTGAAGAACAAGTTATTCCGTGCCTTCCTGTTTTTCCCACGCTTATAAAACCCCGAATAACATAACTTAAGTATTTGCGTTCGTAACTGTAGTCAGTTCCTGAATTATGTATCTATTCTGGAATCGATACAATCGTTTCAAGGTTAAATCTCGAAAAAAGCTGAGCCAAGGATATTTAATGAGAATCCGTAGTTTAATAGGAGAAATTTAGGATCAAAAGAAAGATTTAAGTGATATACGGTAAAACGTTTAAGTTAAAACTTATTGATTTCGGACTGGAGGCGGGTCTGATTGAGACTGAAGGCAAATGATGTTGAGTTATTTTATATAGAACAGGGGAAAGGTAGCCCTATAGTTTTTATTCATGGCTGGATGGACGACCACTCTTTGTGGAACTCTCAAATAGAGTATTTCTCCAAAAATTACAGGGTAATCGCATACGATCAAAGGGGCCACGGCAGATCGGATAAACCTAAAAATGGCTATTCCATAAAAACGCTCTCAGATGACCTTTATAACTTTACACAAAAACTTAATATTGGACAATTTACGCTTGTTGGGCATTCCTTGGGAGGCATGGCTGCAATGGTGTTTGCACTTGAGCATCCGGAGAAGGTCTCAAAATTGGTACTGGTTAGTACAGGTGCAAAGTCCGATACCTCAATACGTATTATGTTATGGGTTCTAATTCATGCCCTTCCATATAGTATCTTTGCTGATGGCTCTGTTGATTTCAAGTATTATAAACCCTCGAAACAGATAAAAGCTGAAGCAGTAGATAGGGCTTTGAGAACCCCTAAATTTGCAGCTTGTGAGTGCCTTAGGGAATTCTGTAGTAACTACGATATCCGGGATAGAGTTTCAATTATTAAGGTGCCGACACTGATAATCGTCGGCGATAAGGATACTTCGACACCTGTAAATATGAGCCGGTATTTGAGAAGGGAGATTGAAGGTTCGAAGTTGGCGATAATACCTGATAGTAAACATATGCCCATGATTGATAGGGCTGACACGGTGAATGAAGTTATTGGTGAATTTCTCAGTTAAGATTATCAAATAAGCTCTGTTTTAATTAATTCTATTTCCATCAACTTTATTTCTACCATCTTTGTTTCTATCAATATTTTCCGTAACTTTGCCAGAGAGTTTACTGAGTTCTTACGTTTAACCCTATATTTTGCAATGTATAAGATTCAAATTATGCAAACCCATAAAATTAATTACACTTTCGAATACCATTCTAAAAATAGAATTAAATTTATATAATTTAAATGTGTATTATGCAGGCTGTATTCTACTCTCCTCATCTTAAACCCCTTTTCTCAATCCCTTTCCATTATAAGTTTATATGCAAGCATCTATAATTGATATTCACTGTTATATTCACTAAGTGCCCACAACAAAATAACCTATGCAACAAAAAATTATGTTTGAACTAAATAGTTGAGTTCGTTTGCGAAATTTTGAGTACAGTCTAAAAAAGTG
>JADGNM010000233.1 GCA_017883485.1 Methanosarcina sp. | reverse complement strand
AACTTGGATGACGACGACGAGGTGCTAGAAAACAAGAACAGCTGTACCATGTCTGGGGGTGAACCCACCTACCTCGTTATGAGTGGACGGGAATCCAGGTTACAGAAGAAAATAAAGTGAAACAAAATTAGAGGACAGGAATCCATCATCCTGTACTCTTAGAAGTCCTTTGTTCCCGAAAAATATCTTTCTACAAAAGTTGTTTCTTTTCCTAAAATCAGCCTTTTAAGGAAAACGACATTATCCAGGCTTATTATAACTGCAGCAGCCAGAATGAAAAGACAGCCGATAATCATCCCTCTATGAATCGGGTTCCCGAGGACCGTGCAGTCAAAAAAGATGCATAAGACCGGTTCAAGCAGAGTCAGGACGCTGCCTGTAATAGCACTTACGCCTGCAACCCCTCTTATATAAAATACTGCGCCGATTCCGGTGATTATAACTCCAAAGAGCATAAGAATGGGAAGATTTTCGACAAGTACATAACCAGGCAATGAAATTGCAAAGGGTAAGAGGAAGACCAGACTGATTGCACTCTGCCAGAAGAGCTGGGTAAGGCCATTGTATTCTTCTCTGAGATAACGAACTGATATTATTACTCCACTACTGAAAAGGCCGCCTGTAAGTCCAAAAAATACTCATTTGACGTAATTACTGCCAAAATCAAGGTGTTCAAAACCCCCTTCCGGCCGCGTTACATAGAAAACCCCTATCAGGCCAAGGAAGAGGGCAATAATAGTTTTCTGTGTATTTTTCTCTCCGAGCAAGAGAGGTGCAAGGAAAGTCAGATAGATTGGATCCGTATAAAGGAGCAGGATTGCAGACGATGCTCCTAAATACCTAATTGCAGAGTAATAGGAATACATTTGGAAAACGTACAGGAGTCCCAGGAGAAGCAGGTAATTTTTCTTTCCTTTTAGAGAAAGCTGACCCAAATTTCCGGTAATGGCAAGGCAGCATAAAAGGGCTGAAAGTCCAAAAAGAATTCTATAAAAAATAATCGATCCTACGGACATATCTCCAAGCCATTTCATGAAAATTCCAACAGTACCGTATATTACGCAAGCTATTAGCAATTCAAAATGGTGTTTGATCGTGCCGTTCATAATTTATTTAGAAGTTAGGGGACGCATATATATTTTTAGTGAGATAACAAGTAATAGTATAAGATATAAAGTTAGTTAATCAACATTAAATTCAGCTTCAAATTTAGAGTTCATTGCTTAAATTAAACCCATAATTCAGCATCATATGACATTTATGTGTCCATTTGTCTAATGCACTAACATTATATTCATGCATTTATAGAGTTATTTTTCTTTACTTATAGACACCACAGAACAAAGTTTTTTTCTATCAATATCGTATAAATTTTTAATGCAGTTAAATAGATAAAAGACCGCAATATTCATAAATATCTTTATAACTTAATCGCTAAAGTTCATATACATTGGGAAAAATCCTAACTCACACTACCCTAAATAAACTAATACTGTTTTGAATAAGAATTTATAGCACCGCTTGAAAGGGCGTGGATCAGGTCAGGTCTCAGGTCAGGGCTCTCCCATAGGTTAAAACAAGTCTCTCAAAAACAGATAAAACAAGCTATTTTGCCCTAACTCTATACGCGTATATTAATGCGTACGCGCGATTACATGCGTATGCAAGTTGCCGGCTTTATTTTAGGGTAAAATAAGGGTTTGTGCAAAATTGAGAATTCAACCATTATATAACGTGCTTTCAGTTACCTGTAGTGGGTTGTTATCCCACAACACACATAATGATAGGACATAGTGGCAACCCTATATGGTGGTAGATGTGGCAACTATATATGGTTGCGAAATGATGAAAAATCGATACATTCATGAGTCATTATCGGTTGATGTACCAAGACACTACTTTAAGCGATTGAAAATCAAATCACAACAGGCGGATACAGGTATATTGTCAATAAAAAAAGCTACAGGACATATGCGGGTTTACAGCACGCCTTAACTTGGCCTGGATTTGAACCTGAGCAGACAAAAGCGGTAAAGATGCAAAATTTTAATGGCATTTTACCTATTGACATGAACGCACTCGTTGCCTTCAACGTATCACCTGATATCCTTAAACATTATGTGCGGCTTACGAGAGCAGGCGAACATGATATGATGTTGACAGCGGATGATATATGCTAGAGCAGGACTTGTAATCTGTAACTAAAAAACTCAATTTCCGTATTTTTTCAGGCTGAGAACTACGCGCTGCCTGCTTCCTGTCCTGTAGATAGTAAGCCCCTTGAGTCCTTGCTTCCAGGCATAAATTAAAGCTTGTTTGATATCCTCTTTTCCCGCATAATCAGGCATATTGATAGTTTTGGAAATTCCGGCATGACAGCGGCGTTGAAATGCTGCCTGCACATTAATATGAGCTTTCCAGTCTATGTCAAGAGCTGACCTGAAGATTCTCTTTTCTTCTTCGCTCACAATTTCAGGATTTTCCACATTTTGCAGGGTGCCGTGCATGTAGACATGCTCGATGAGCCAGTTATAATCAACGTCGGAAAGTTTTGGCATGAAATGCGCCTCGAAAAGCGGATGCACTAGCATAAACTCCTTTCCCATTGTCTGAGTCCGCCTGTAAACCCAGCTGAACACAGGCTCAATCCCTGCAGAGCACCCGGCAAGAATACTTATTGTGCCTGTCGGGGCAACTGCTGTCAATGCAGCATTTCTCATCGGAAGTTCCCACGTGGAATTTGAATGTTCCGGAAAAGGTCCTTTTTCTGCGGCAAGCTTTCTCGACTCCCGGACTGCAGCCCAGCTGACCTGTTCCATAACCTTTTCCGCAATTTTGAGAGCTTCCGAGGAGTCATAGGGCAGCCCAAGTTTTAAAAGCATATCGTGAAAGCCCATTACTCCAAGTCCCACTTTCCGGGTCCTTTTTGACGCGATCTCAATTTCGGGAATAGGGTATGTGTTTTTGTCGATTTCGTTATCCAGAAAACGGACAGCTTTTTCGGCAGTCTCCCTGAGATAGTCCCAGTTAACTTTCCCTTCCGTAATAAAGAAAGAAAGATTTAAGCTGCCCAGGTTGCAGGATTCAAAAGGCAGGAGCGGCTCTTCTCCGCAGGGGTTCGTTGCAGAAATATCGCCAAGAGCGGGAGTATAATTATCCCTGTTTATACGGTCATAAAAAAGGATTCCCGGTTCGCCGTTTCTCCAGATCCCCTCAACAATCTCGGAGAGTATACTGCCAGCAGTCCTACCTGTTTGCCTGTTCCAGATTTCATGGTTACCATCTGCCTCGATAAGCTCCATAAATGCATCAGGAACCATAACCGAGATATTGAAGTTACTTAACTCCCCTTCAACTTGCTTTGCTCTGATAAAAGAGACGATATCCCTATGTGTAATATTTAAGACGCCCATATTTGCCCCCCGGCGTCTTCCAAAATGTTTTACAACATTGGTTGCCTCATTAAAAAGTCTCATTAAAGCAACAGGAACGCAGGCATCATCATCAGTACAGAGACTAAGAGAACCATCAGGCTGTATTTTTGAAAAATCAAACCCTGTACCCCCACCCGTTTTCTGGATCAGGGCCGCAGTTTTCAGGGCATCAAAAATTCCCTCTATACTGTCCTTCACAGGAATAACAAAACAGGCTGCAAGCTGCCCGAATTTGATACCTGCGTTCATTAGAGTGGGCGAACTCGGGAGAAAAACTTTTCTGGCCATCAGATCCCGAAATTCCAGATATTCTTCTTCACTTGTTGCAATTGCCTTCGCTACCCTCTCACAGACGTCTTCCCAATCATTCTCCCCTTCACGCAAATACCTGGCTTTTAGGGTTTCAATTGTCAGGACATCCCATCCTTCTTCGGTTCCCCACAAAAAAATCGCTCTCCTGTGAATTCCAAGTAGACTAAACCTTCGATAAAAAAAATTATATTCAATATTGATTAGCACACAATCGAATATAATATTGTGACATCTTGACATATGTCAGAAGGTTTCGCGATATGAAAATTCGTGAACAGCAAAAAGAGTCATTCTACCGCTACATTCGAACCGGTTCTTTATGCTTGTTAGTCTGCCATGCTGAAGCGTGCCGAAGCTATCTAGTTCTAACAAGTTTAAAGGTGACGGTGAGACTTTCGAGAATCCAGGAACAATGAAAATCCAGAGAAATTTGTGCCCATCATTAAGAATTCTCACAATGAAACTGTCTCTTTATTGAGATTTTTAAAAATGTGAAATCTTCGTCTCGAGGCGTCTTTTTGTTTCACTTGATTGCTATAACCAGCGTAAGTGACGAAGACTTCACATAGCTCATTTTTCATTTTGATGTTCTAGACACTTATTTTACTCGATGTTTTACGCAGTTTTTCATCCCTTGTCTAGAGTTTATTCCCAACTGATTGTGCTACTGTCAAAATTCACTTGTCCGACTCTATAGAATAGTCTTCCGGATCCAACATAAACCTCAACGCAATGCCCAGCATTGTCCATAAAAATTGAATTAGAACTGCCGGTATCGTACTGTTTGCTGGGTCCCCAGTTTATTTTCTGTGTGTCAAAATTCATTTGTCCGACTCTATAGAATAGTCTTCCGGATCCAACATGAACTTCAACGCAATGCCCTGCATTATCCATAGCAATTGAATTCGAACTGCCTGTATCATATTTTGTGCTGGGCCCATTCAATTCCTCCAGTATTTACGGGCAGAACATTTATTGTGGCAAGTTCCGAATCTATCCCGTTTGCATTGCTCACTGTCAGGTTTACAGTATAATTTCCTGCTATTGAGTAAGTATGTATTGGACTCTGTTGAGTAGAACTAGTGCATCGATTCGGAAATATATCCATAATTAAATATATTAGTAGCAGTATAAATATACTCATGCCTCGTATAAGTTGTCGTCCTAAATTATCA
>JADGNM010000232.1 GCA_017883485.1 Methanosarcina sp. | reverse complement strand
TTGTTAGTTTTTATATTGTATTTAGTTTTTTTCATATTATTTATTATTATTTGAGAAATGTTATTTAATTGTATCATAATATAAAAGTTGAACATGAAGGGAAAATATATATTGTATCAAAAAAATAAATTATGTTCTATTTTTGCATGGGGGTCGAAATGTAAAAATTACGGAAATATCTGTGGACAATTAACTGAAGGACGTGTCCCAATTTCACTGCAGAAGTTAGAAGACGACAGTTTCGTTAACGAGAGCAGCGAATTAAACTGGTTTAATGTTCCAATCACTCTGCGCCAATCAAACAGGGCAAGAGCAGAAGAACTCTGTATCATGTTTAAGAACCGTATTCTAAATCATGAGTTTGTACTAACGAAAATGATGGAACCTCTCTAAGCTAAACTATCGAAAATGTACTCCGTGATAAGATAGGGAAATGATCAATAAGGGCTTTCTTTGCTTAGACTGGTCAACTTATTTGTTCCCAGTAGGAAGTAGAATTTTTATAAATTGCATATTACAACTCAATGCTACGAGCAAAAGTCAAACTTAATACCTCTCATAACAAAGCCCTACCTTACAAGTCAAACTTATAGTGAATCACGAATTAATCAACTTCTGAATACTATATGGCATATACCCAGGCTATAACCGCAGAAAACGCGGAAAACGCGGAAAAAACTATGTCCATACTTCCTTGCTTCCGCGTTTTCTGCGGTTTAATATTTTTATACCATAAACGAAGTATATTTATTGATCACACTTTCGAACACCATTATTAGAACAAAAGCATATTTAGGAAGTGCAAATCTTTTCTGTAATAACTACAATTGAGAGCTACGGAATGACCTGACAATCGAATATTCGGATCATCGCATATTAGATCTTATTCATTAACTTTTGATCGTTGTTCGCTGACGACTATCTGTTATTTCCTAACTATCTTCACCGATCCGTCTTTTTTCCCGACATAGAGCTCATTCACATTGGTAAAAATTCCATGCTCAACAACGCCGGGAATTACAGACAGTTGAAGGGCAAGACCTTCAGGATCCTTTATTACACCGAAGCTTGAATCAAGTATGAAGTTTCCATTATCGGTTATAACAGGCCCGTCTTTTCTTAAAGCAAGTCTCAGCTCGGGCTCACCCCCGAGTTCCCTTATCTTCTTCATAACAAGTTCCTTTGCAAAAGGCATGACCTCGATCGGCACGGCTTTATCAAGCCGGGTGCTTGTTTTTGACTCGTCGGCTACAACAAGAAAATGCTTTGCTGAAGCCGAAACTATTTTTTCCCGCGTATGAGCCGCTCCCCCGCCTTTGATAGCATACAAATTTGAGTCTATCTGATCGGCTCCGTCAATAGCAAGATCCAGTTCCGGATGCTGGGCAAGGGTAGTCAGCGGAATCCCTGCCTCTATTGCAAGCATTTCGGACTGGTATGAGGTAACGACACCAAAGATTTCAAGCCCCTCCTCCCTTATCCTCCTGCCGAGTTCTTTTATGGTATAAGCAACTGTTGAGCCTGTACCGAGCCCTACTATCATTCCCGATTCGACTACTTCCGACGCTGCAATGCCAGCTGCACGTTTTTCGGCGGAATCTGCGGACGCATTTCTTTCAGTCATGTTCGGTTTCCAAAATTGACAGTGCTCAAAATTCAAAAATTCGGGATTTTAAGGAGAAAGTCTTCTCCTGTCCCTCGGGAAGAGCACGGTATCCCTGATGTTTTCGGTCCCTAGCATGGTCATGACAAATCGTTCACAGCCCAGACCCCAACCTGCATGCGGAGGCATTCCATAGTCGAAAGCCCTCAGGTAGAATTCAAAGCCGTCAGGATTCAAGCCCTGGGACTCTATCCGGCTCTTCAGTAAATCTGGGGTATGAATACGCTGGGCTCCTGAAGAGAGTTCCATTGTGCGATGCATCATATCAAAGGACTTGCTGTATTCGGGCCTGTCCTCATACGGCATTGCATAGAAAGGTTTAATCTCCGTTGGCCAGTCAATAATGAAGTAATGGGACTCGCCTGTGGTCTCGTAAACGTAATCACCCACAATATGTTCTCCAAGAGTGCCAAGGTCATCTCCCCAGTGCATCTTTTCGTCGGATTGGGAATTAATGATCTCTATTACCTCATTATAGGTCAGCTTCAGGAAAGGTGTCTTTGGAATTACTAATTTAACCCCCAGTGCCTCAAGAGAGTGCTGGCAGTTTTCGATAACCGCTGTGTAAACATAGGCCACGAGGTTTTCCAGAATTTCCATTACATCAAAGTGGTCTGCAAAGCTGACCTCAACATCGATGGACGTCGCTTCGTTCAGATGCCTGCGGGTGTCGTGTTCTTCTGCCCTGAAGATCGGGCCGATTTCAAAGACCCTGTCAAAACCGCCGCCCATAAGGATCTGCTTGAAAAGTTGAGGGCTCTGGTTCAGGAAAGCTTCCCTGTCAAAATAAGTGATCGGAAAAAGTGCAGTCCCACCTTCGGTTGCAGTTGCCACGACTTTTGGGGTTGCGGTCTCAATAAAATTATGTTTTACAAAGTATTCCCTGATAGCCTGGAGAGCCTGGTGCCTTATTTTAAAAATTGCAGTTGTCTCGGCTCGCCTGAGGTCGATAAAGCGGGAATCCAACCTGGTGTCCAGTTCGGCTTCAACTTTTCCTGTAGTGTCCATTGGCAGTGGGGAATCTGCCATATTCAGGATTGTAATCTCGTCAGGCAGCAGTTCGTATCCGTTTGGAGCTTTCTCTTCAAACTTGACAGACCCGGTAACTGTGATTACGGACTCGCGGACAAGCCTTCTCGCAGTTTCGAGCAGCTCTTTATCGACTTTTTTCTTTACCAGTGTGGCCTGGGCCTTTCCTTCCCGGTCCCGGAGCACTACAAAACATATTCCGCCGAGGTCTCGGACCTCATGGACCCAACCCGCAAGGGTAATTTTCTGGCCGTCCTCAACCTTTTCTGGCTTGACATCGGCTGTGTAATGTGTTCTAAGGTTTGCTAAAGACATAAATTCACCTTAATTGGGGAAATAAATAAAATTGTAAGGGTGAAGCTGAAACGTAGGAGAATAGTCATAACCCATTATTAATTTATTGGCCGAATTGCGATTCGGCAGCCCGCCGTCCTTTTTGCTTCGCTCAAGAGGACTAACTTATAAAGTATAGCCCTTATATTACGAATTTCGCTTCGGGGAGTACGCGGGCAGTTTCGCTCTCCGAATTGAGCCTCGGGAGTATGCGGGTAGTTATGTGGCTTTTTATTTTACCACGAGGTTAAAAAATAATAGAATTGTTTTGTAGACTTACTCTTGGTATGATTGATTGGATATTGAGAAAGCCGAAAATTTATCTCGCTAATAAATTTCATTTAATTCCCAAAACTCGACGTGTTGGCATATTTTCCGTCGATGTGTTTGAGTTCTCCCCTTTCGGTCAGGTCATTCAGAATCTCTTGGAGCTCTGCTTCCTTAATGACCAGTTCGTATTTGGTCTTAAACTCGGATATGATCCGAGAAATATCCAGGGCCCTATCCTGTATGATTTTTTCTGCAAATCCGGCCAGGTCTTCATAACGCGCCCAGGGATAGATAATCCAGCGCCATTTGATTATTTTCTGGGCATAATAGTCGGGCACAAAAGGAGAGCAGGTCTTGTGCTGGAGTACTGCAGTCCTGACGTCGGCTGGTTTCAGGTTCCATACATAGTTAACTGCAAGGCTGAGTGTATCACCGGTATCAGTCACATCATCAACAATCAGCACTTTTTTTCCCGAGATATCCACTGGGATAGGGTATCGAATCTTTGTTTCCGGTTGCATATCTGCAGCTCTTTTATAATGCTCAATCTTCATGGAAGTAAGGTCATTAAGAAGCAAAAAATCGCAAATTAGCCTCCCAGGTACAAAGCCTCCCCTCCCAATGGCGACAATAATGTCGGGCATATATCCGGATGCTTTTATTCTTCGGGAAAGAATCTTGGAAAGACGTAGGACATAATTAAAACTTGTAAACTCACATTTGAAAGAGTCTTTTTCTGCCGGAGAGCATAAGGACTGCTGTGAATGGTTGTTCTTTTCTTCCATCAGTTAGATCACCTTCTCTTGCTTGTTTTGAAGGCTGAGGATATGCAGTATGGCACTATGTCCTGAAATTGCTTAGAATAATTCTTGATAAGATTCTCAAAAAATTTTCGCCTGAGCTTAATATGCCTGAACCTAACTAATATATCATTAATTAGACATTAGATTAACAGGTAAAACATTACATTGACAGGAGAAAGCTAAGCTTCTTTTTAATGAGTTTATCAATCTAATGACTTATAAATTCGTCTAAAAGTTGACCTTGTTCTTGAAAATGTTTTAATCAGGTACTGGAAATCAAAAATAAGACTGGAAAAAAGTGCTATTAAAAGAATTGACATATATGTTATAAGCGACATATACGGACATTACAAAGCTCTCATTCGTCGACTATTAAAAGTGGTGACAGATGTACTATCAATGTTATAAAGGTTATAAACGACATAAATGAGGAGTGACAATGCTTTTATACGAAGCGCTGTTATTGGAAGGAGTCTCTGGGTCATGCTTTCAAAGGAAGAAAAAAAAATCGTGGATTTAGGGCTTACTTCCATTGATGAGAAGTTTGATGAGGGAGTAAATCAAACCCTGGATATCCTGACAAAAATCGGAATAGACTACCTCAGTGAAAAAAAGGAGCTTAAAGCCGGAGAGGTGGTTGTTTCTATAAAGGAAATCGGAAAGGCTGCTGCATTGAAGAGAATGGAAAATGTAGCAGTCAATGTTATTCGGACCCTTGAGAAAATACTGCAGTATTCTATTGAATTTACATTCCGACCCCCCCCTTTAAATTTTTCATTGAATTTGGTTGATTTAGTGATTCTTGCCTTTTTAGATGGCGATTATTTTTACAAATAGTTAA
>JADGNM010000231.1 GCA_017883485.1 Methanosarcina sp. | reverse complement strand
CGTAGACATTTAAAAAGAATAGTGCATGAATTAAAGGGAACAACAAGATTGTGAATGAAAGTGAAGCTCCCAATATTAACAACAATGGAATCAATACTGCGAATTCCAAAATCGAACTTATAAATGCCGACATCGTAATGCTGAAAGTAAGGATTTCTCTTGGGATGTATATTTTAGTTACAAGACTAGGTTTCCCAGCAATCGAGGTCATTGCGGTAATAGTTCCATTTGTCAGAAAGCGCCAAGCTACGATACCAATTAAAAGGTAAAGGTCGAAGTGTTCCTCTGTAAACTTGAAAATATTTTTAAATACCACGTATAAAACCAGCATCATGAGCAGTGGATTTAACATCGACCATGCGAAACCAAGAACAGAACTTTGATATTTAACTTTAAGGTCACTTATCACCAGATTCTTGATTAATTCGCTATATTCAAAGAGATACATGATTATTTTTCCGCCATTTTTTCCAACAGTTTTCTAACCAGTTCACTTGCTCGAAATAGGGATTCAAACGTGCCAGCATCGCTCCAAAATCCATCAAGGACTTTGTATGTCATGACGTCCTTATTTATATAATAATTGTTTACATCCGTTATCTCAAGTTCACCTCTTCCCGAGGGTCTGAGATTTTTGATGGCATCGAAAACTTCACAATCATATATGTAGAGACCTGTAACAGCTAAATTACTTTTCGGGTTTTTAGGTTTCTCCTCGATGCCAATTACCTTAGTTCCTTCCAGTTCTGCGACCCCGAACCTTTGGGCGTCAGTGACCTCTTTTAGGAAGATCTTTGCACCACTCGAGAAAGCCGAGACATCTTCTTTAATGTTGTCCTGGAAAATGTTATCTCCCAGAACTACTGTTACGTTGTCCCCATCTACAAAGTCTTCTGCAAAAGAAAGGGCCTGAGCGATCCCTCCGGCTTCTTCCTGGATTTCGAAGGTAAAATGAACTCCCAATTCCGAGCCTGATCCTAGAAGTTCAAGGAAATGCCCGGCATGACCCCTGCCTGAAACTATCATTATATCTTTGATTCCGGCACTGACGAGAGTCTGCAGTGGGTAATAAATCATTGGCTTGTCATAGACGGGCAAAAGGTGCTTGTTCGTTACTTTGGTCAGAGGGTAGAGTCGGCTGCCTGTCCCGCCTGCGAGAATAACTCCTTTCATTTTTATCTTTCCTCCAGATATGCTTTAAGGGCTTCTTTCCAGTGCCTCATGGGTTCAGTTTTAGTATTAACCAGAATCGAATATTTGGGGCGTTTTGCCTTTCTTGGGAATTCATCTGTTGAACAGGGGGCGACATTTCCTATGATTGCTTTTGCAAATTCATACCAGGAACATGTGCCTTCGTTTGTGATGTGGTAAATTCCGGGTGGAAGTTTAATTATTTCACCGGTTTTATGGACGAGGTCTACAGCATAGGTCGGCTTTCCGAACTGGTCGTTTACTACTTTTACAGTATCCATCTCTTTAGACAACCTGAGCATTGTCTCAACAAAATTTTTGCCTTGCAGCCCAAAAAGCCAGGACGTCCTAATTATCCGGTAATCTTTCATGTTCTCAATTATATTTTTTTCTCCCATGAGTTTCGACTGGCCATAGACATTTATAGGATTTGTTTCATCCGACTCAAAGTATTCTTTTTTTGAGCCGTCGAAAACATAATCGGTACTGTAATACACAAGGGTTGCTCCTGCACTGGAGCAGCTCCTTGAAATATATTCAAGAGCTCTGCCGTTGACATTGAATGCAAGCTCCCTATCGTCTTCGCACTCATCCACATCGGTATAAGCTGCGGCGTTGATCACAACATCAGGTTTTATTCCCTCGATAGTTAAGCGGACACGATCTTCATTGGTAATGTCAAGCGCTGAACGTGAAAATGTAATGGCATCGGGAAACACCTTACTGAGCTCCATTCCCAGCATTCCCGTTGAGCCAAGAATCAGTGTTTTAATCTCTCCCACCACCATTTGTATTCAGTATACCATTTTACGGTTGCCTCAAGAGCTTCCTCAAAAGAATATTCCGGCTCCCAGCCGAGTTTATTTAGCTTGGAGCAATTCAGAGAATACCTGAAATCGTGGCCTGGGCGGTCTTTCACGTACTCTATCATGGTTTCGTCTTTTCCAAGTAATTCCAAGACTTTATATGTAATTTCAATATTCGTTTTTTCGTTTCCCCCACCAACATTATAAATTTCACCTTCCGCGCCGGAATGGAGGACAAAGTCTACGGCTTTGCAGTGGTCGAGTACATAAATCCAGTCCCTCACATTAGTGCCGGTTCCGTACACTGGAACCTTCTTATTTTCAAGAAGATTTGTGGTAAAAAGTGGAATAAGTTTTTCAGGGTACTGATAGGGTCCGAAGTTGTTGGTACATCTTGTGATTATAACGGGGAGTCCGTAAGTAATGTAGTAAGATTGGGCAAGCAGGTCTGACCCAGCTTTGCTCGATGAATACGGGCTTGAGGGGGTTAAGATGTCCGTCTCTTTGAACGAACCCGATTTTATGCTTCCATACACTTCATCGGTTGAGATATGAACAAACTTTTTGATTTTGTACTCCAGTGCGCTCTGAAGAAGTGTATTGGTACCTAGTACGTTGGTTTTTACAAAAACAGATCCATCTTCAATTGAGCGATCAACGTGGCTTTCCGCAGCAAAATGAACTACGTGATCAACACTTTTCATAACTACGTGTACTAAATTGGGATCGCAAATGTCTCCCTTGACAAAAGAATAGTTTGGATTGTTTTCAACGTCATTGAGGTTTTCCAAATTTCCTGCATAGGTGAGTTTATCCAGGTTGATTATATTGTAATCCGGATATTTTTTCATCATATAAAGGATGAAATTACATCCGATAAAGCCACAACCGCCAGTAACAAGGAGTTTCAAGGTACCACATCCTTTCTTTTTATCCGTGTTTCAAGCCAGGGGTAAGGCCCCAATCATAAGGAATCTGGTCAGTATCAGGAGGCAGTCTGAACTCATCGGGTTCGGAATAGTTATAAGGTTCTGTTGGAACGCTCAGAAAATATGCGGTTTCGGTTCCGATTCCCTTGAAGCCGTGGTACACAAGCGGAGGGACACTGACAAGTAAGGGATTCTTCTCCCCGACAAAAAGCTCTATAAGGTTTCCATAAGTAGGAGAATCTTCTCTGTTGTCATAAAGTACGACTTTCATCATGCCATGGATACATGTAAAATTATCAGTCTGAATCTTATGATAATGCCAGCCTTTGACAACTCCTGGATATGCAGTTGTTATGTAAACCTGCCCAAATTTGTTGAACATTTCGTCATCGCAGCGCAATATTTCCATAAGCCACCCTCTTTCGTCCGGGATGACCCTCAGGGTTTTCAGTTTTACTCCTTCGATGGTTTTCATTTTTATCACATGTTTAGAAGATTTTTTTTTTAATTAGCTAATGTTACTCCTCAATATTTGAAATATCGTCTGAGATTCTTCTTTTCCGCACTTGCGTTGCAGGGGTCAGCCTGCTGCAAGGGCATCAAAACGCAATCAAACGCGCGTTGGATATTTTATCATCAAAATACCAACTATATATCGGTCGACTATCCTTGTTCAGTGAAGGATAAATTAGATTCTATCATGGCGAGCTTGTGGCTACTTACCTGAGGAGACTTCACAAGATTCCAATACTGCTTCATCTTTTTCAGACTATAAATAAATTTTGATTGACTTTTTAATATATTTAGACTTATTTATCTTTTATGGTAGAGACAAGTTTCCATAGTTTTATAAATTACTTTTGATAAATTTATTATTGTACGATATATCTACAATTATATACTGTGAATTACATCAGGTACTCTTAATATAGAGAGATATCTTCGAATGTCAGATAAATATTCTTAAAATATAAGATGGTCTTTTAAAATGTTCGATCCAGAAGCTTCAATAATCATTTTAACTAGAAACGGAGAAAGCACTCTAGGGGAATGCCTGAAACAGGTATATGCGCAAAACTATACTCATTTTGAAGTGATAGTTATTGATTCAGCTTCAACAGATAAAACGCTGGAAATTGTTAACACTTTTCCTGTAAAGCTTTTTAATATTAGAGTCGAAGACTTCGGACACGGCAAAACCAGAAATTTTGGAGCCAGACTTGCGAAAGGTAAGTATCTTATTTATTTAACTCAGGACGCTGTTCCAATTAATGAAAACTGGCTCGAAAACTTAATCCGAAATTTTGAATATGAAGATGTTGCAGGAGTATACAGCCGAAATATTCCTCGACCGGATTGCAATCCATTTGAAGCTCGCTATATCTCAAGCGGCTGGGGTCCCACAAAGGAAGTAAAGAGTATTACGAATTATAAAGACTACAAAAAACTAGTTTTTTTTTCCAATACGAGCTCCTGCCTCCGAAAGGACATCTGGGAAAAATTCCCTTTTGACGATACGCTTGTTCAGACTGAGGATCAGGCCTGGTCAAAGGAGGCTCTTGAAGCCGGCTATAAGATTGTTTATGATCCTGATTCGATTGTCATGCACTCCCACAACAACTCTCTTGAGGTTTTATTTAAAAAATACTTTGATGCCGGTACAGCTCACATGAAAATATTCAAGAACAAAAATAATGTGTATTTACCTTTAATCCCATTATTTGCAGCTGCTGTTATTATATTGGACCTGCAATTTATGATGGGTCATGCCTACAAACCGACTGATATCGTTAAATGGATTCCGGAAGCCTTTGTAAGACATTTCGTAGAAGCAATAGGTTTCTGGTTGGGCTTGCATTTTGATCTGCTCCCCCTTTCCCTGAAACGTAAATTTACCGCTTCAGGGTGGTATTGAGCATGTTTTACATATTCAGTACTTCGCTAATTTTCATTACTGCATAAACGAAGCTATTCGATACCTTTATATAGGATAAAAATGCCTCTTTATGTCTCTTTTACCATCTAAGCA
>JADGNM010000230.1 GCA_017883485.1 Methanosarcina sp. | reverse complement strand
TAAATAAGTTTCCAAAAGTAATTTTTTTTAAAAAAGGGGTATTTAATACTTTTAATCAAGTTTTAAAGCCTTAATCAAGAGATTGGCAAAGGCTCATCTATCTGGATTGACTGATAAATCTGAAAGATATTTCATTTTTTACATAAATCTATGGATATGACTAATTTCACTGCCAGCAAGAAAAGGAAAATCTGAAAAGATTATGTGATGGAAGATCAGTTGATGAGCTTATCCTGAAACCCATTTTGTTCTTAATCATTTGGACTATTGGTATTATTTTAATTACTCATTCATAAAAAATCAGGGGAGGTACGTTACGGTTCTTGATACCGTAACTCCCATCCGCATCTCCTTTATTATTAAAGGTTCTTCGCAGGTGCAAAGCTATTTCCAGTGTACGAAACGAAAGGCCTGGGTAGATCAATATCCAGTGCCTCTTTCAAGACTTCCTCGATAGTTTCTACCGGTACAAACTTAAGTTCATTTCTGACGTCTTCAGGCACATCCTCAAGGTCTCTCTCGTTTTCTTTTGGTAGGATTACCTTTTTTATGCCTGCTCTGTGGGCTGCCAGAACCTTCTCTTTTATGCCTCCGACAGGCAATACCGCACCGCTTAACGTAATCTCCCCAGTCATAGCAACTTTTGGGTCAACCGTTTTGCCAGCAATTAGGGATGCCAGAGCAGTAAAGAGTGTTATGCCTGCTGAAGGGCCGTCTTTCGGGGTTGCACCGGACGGCACGTGAATATGGATATCGCTTGAAGTAAAATCAAAGCTATTTGCAGCGTTTGCAAGCCTTGATCTGACAAGACTCAAGGATATCTTTGCAGATTCTTTCATCACGTCCCCAAGCTGGCCTGTAAGAGTAAGCTTTCCATTCCCGGGCATAAACGTACCTTCTATGAAGAGAATATCTCCTCCTACAGGTGTCCATGCAAGTCCAGTAACTACACCGGGCACATTCTCTTTTCTGGCTTCTTCCTGGCGGATTAGCTCTTTTCCGAGGATGTCTTTGAGCATATCCGTCTTCACCACATAAGGAAAGTCAACTTTCCCTGATACGATCTTTTCGGATACGAACCTTGCAGTCCTTGCAAGCTGTTTTTTAAGGCCTCTGACTCCTGCTTCGCGAGTATATTTATCAATGATCACCTGTAAGGCATCATCTTCAATCCTAAGTTTATCCGCATCAAGGCCGTGTTCTTCCAGTATAAAGGGCAGCAGATGGTCTTTTGCAATTGAAAGTTTTTCGTTTTTAGTGTAGCCCGATATCTCGATCATCTCCATCCTGTCAAGGAGCGGCCAGGGAATATTTACCAGCGAATTGGCAGTGGCGATGAACAGCACGTCAGACAGGTCGTATGGGACTTCCAGATAGTGGTCCGAAAATGTGCTGTTCTGTTCGGGATCAAGGACTTCAAGAAGGGCACTTGCCGGGTCTCCTGCATAGGAAGCTGAAAGCTTATCGACCTCATCGAGGATGAATACCGGATTTTTCGTGCCTGCTTTCTTCATACCCTGTATAATTCTTCCGGGCAGGGCTCCTACGTATGTCCGTCTGTGCCCCCTGACCTCTGATTCATCTTTGACACCGCCAAAGCTAACCCGGACATATTTCCTGCCAAGAGCATCTGCAATGCTTTTTCCAAGGCTAGTTTTGCCAGTACCGGGCGGTCCTACGAAGAGCAGGATTGAACCCTGTTTTTCATGTTTTAATTTCATTACTGCAAGGTGCTGGATTATTCTCTCTTTTACTTTCTCAAGTCCGTTGTGATTGCTTTCAAGCACACGGCGGGCTTCAGCGATATCGATGCTCTTTTTCTCTTCCGTTACCCAGGGAAGGTCAATCAAGAGGTCCAGATAATTCCTGATAACATGGCTTTCAGGATTATGGCTTCCTCCCATTTCGAGTTTCTTCAATTCTGCTAATGCCTTTTTCCTTACTTCATCCGGCATAGTCGAGTTTTCGATTTTCTCCCGGTATCCTCCGTCACCTGAAGAGGAATCGTCTCCTCCGTTAAGCTCTTCCTGAATTACCTTAAGCTGCTCCCGCAGCATCGCTTCCCTATTCGACTTGTTTATCTTATCTGTCACTTTTTTTGCCACTTCGATCTGCAAGTTAATGTTGTCTTTTTGTTTAGTAAGAATATAAAGAAATGTAAGGTATCTTTCACGGACAGAAGTAATCTCCAAAAGGCTCTGTTTCTCTTCGAGTTTTATCGGCATAAATGGCATAATATACCCTATAATCTGGTCAACGGAATCCATTTTGTCAATTGGCCGGGTAAACTGCTCAGAACCCTGAAAACGACTGCTTATCTCCTTAATTACCTTTTTTGTATCTTCGATTATGTCTGCCTGCATATCTTCATCAAGATCCGGAAGATCGGAGGCAGGCTCATATCTGGCAAAGAACACTCCATCCTTCTGGCATAGGGATACTACCTCAACTCGCTGTACAGCCTTTGCAGCAATAACATAACCGTTATCAGAAGGTTGTACGAGTGTAATCTTTAACAGATTTCCTATTTTGTACAAATCATCTTTTGATAAATCTGAAGCTTTCTTTCCGCTCTTTACGGTCAGACCTACAGCATATGCAAATTCAGCATCCTTCATCTGATCTAATAGTAATTCCCCCGTGATTTTGTTAGCCAGCAGTTTTGTCCGGCTTCTAGGGTAAACCACTGTTTCAAAGAGCGGTATTACAAGATTCTCACTGTTATCTTCAATTTGTCTTGGATCCATCATCAATCGTCTCGACTACTATCTCACTTGTTTAGTTTGAATTAACCTAACTATTAGGCTGAACAAAAAAAATTCTCAATTACTTTATCTTTTCCAGAATTTTAATAAGTGTGTCTATCTCTCTTTCATTCAGTGAATCAGCCATCTTTTCAATGACGTTCATCAAAGCATTCTCTTCGGCACGGGCTATCATCTGCCCTTTTTCTGTTAAACGAATATAAACTACCCGGCCGTCATTGGAACATCTCTCTCTGCATACACACTCCATTTTAACAAATTTATTAATCATTTCCGTGATTGTAGGCTTTGAGTTGTTGGTGATTTTTGCAAGTCTACTAAACGTGACTTCCCCACACTCATCGATGGACCTTAAATATCCAACCTGTTTCACTGTAATATCCGATGATAATCCACACTCGGAAAAGATCTTACAAGAGCATTCGCTTTTGATTTTTAGCAGGTTCTCAAAAACTATGAATAAATGCTCTTTTTTCGCCATCATACCGTAATCATTCTGTTAGTTAGGGCTTTCCTAATTATATAGTTTTTGGTGACGTATTTACTGATGTTGGCGGATTCCAGAATTCTATAGATATTACTTACACTTAATTCTCGTAATTAGAAGGAAGCCTGGAAGATTAATTTGAGACTGGAGATCAATTTAAACCCGGCACTTGAGTATCCATCTTCTTGAACTTTATTTTACCCCATTGAATTCAGGTTCATAGATCTATCTTCAGAATCATTGTTTCGAAAACGGTTTGAATCTACATTGCATACTCTCTCTATTAAGCGTATTGAGGTGACATTAAATGAACTGCAGTGAACTAAGAGAAGGACAGGTTCTTTCATGTGAAGGATGCGGGTTTGAGCTCAGGGTCGAAAATGAGTGCAAGGATGAAAAATGCTCCACAGACACTTGCTGTACCGGCAACATAGTTTGTTGCGGAGAACCGATGAAATTGAAGCAATAAACAAGTGAACTACCGCTCATTCTTCAGCTCAGCGGTAATTTACTTTTTTTCCTTTGTTCTTGAAATTGGGAGAAGAGTGATTAGTCCTTTCCTTCTCTATGGAAGTAGCAAGCTCTGAGCCCGCAAATAATTTTACAGTATTGTCTGAAGAGCTACTCAGACTTGCATAAGACCATCTTTCATTCGCTTAATTGTTCATTGAATTGATTTTCATTGCTCTTTGTATTGACCCACTCCTGTCGACGCAGGTCTTCATAATAATCCAAAAGCATTGTCACGACATCATCGAACGTATTCCCCATCTTACCGATAGCTTTCATTCTTTCGATATTCCCACATGACACTAATACATATACCATGTCACCGATATTTTTTTCTTCTGACATATGTAGCAAACAAAACATTAAAAATATATATAAATTTTGCTCGTTTCCCTCTTTAACCCTTATTAATCGCACTCTCGCATAAAAGTTGCTATGCGTATACAGCACGATATATGTTTTTCCGCGTCTGCACCCGTATTCATCAATAAATTTCCTATTGTTATTTTTCGATCTCCATGATTTTGAAGCGAACTGTTTAAATTCACGGCTTCTAGCAGAGAAAAACATCAACCTGGCATAAATTGATAAATGGGAAATTGTAAACAACATAGTCCTTAACATATTCTATCGTTCAAATAATTCCATATCTCTTCAGGCTTAATGTTGTTTGTCTGGCAACCGGACATTTATATTTCATTTGAAAATTTGTATTTTGTATTGTTTTACAAGAAGTGATATATATTAGTATGACTCACTTACTAAAGTTACAAAAAATAAAGCACAGTAAACATCTTTATTTGAATTTAGATGTTGTACAGTTGAAGATTTAATGCTACTAGTTTCTAAGTTCAACTGCGTAAGTCCTAACAATTAAAATTTAATCTATTTGATGCTCATTAAAGTAGGCACGTTGCCTCCAAGTAAAAATATCCTGAAGAGGAAGTGAAATCAAAAATGGGGCAATTTACGGCAAATAACCCGAATCCTGTGCTCCGAGTGGAAAAGGATGGGACGGTTCTTTATTCAAATGTAGCAGATGAGCCCTTATTGCATGAGTGGGGCGTGAAAGTAGGAGCGAAATTACCTTCTGATATAGAGATTTTGTAACTATTCAGCCTCCCCCAAACCAGTTGGCTAATATCGATTTTGACGTAATAGGTACGTCTGATTACTAACTGATGGAAAAAGGAAAAACACG
>JADGNM010000015.1 GCA_017883485.1 Methanosarcina sp. | reverse complement strand
TGCGTTTTTTATTCTACCATTGGTTATTAATCACACTTATCTGTGATGTCAAAATCAATATCAATCAACTGATTTTGGGTAGGCTGAATAGTTACAATTATTTGAACCAAATGAAAAGAAGAGGCAGAGACTTTTTATTGAATAATATGAAAGAAATTGAAAGAAATCGAAAAAAATCAAATCCAAAAGCAAAAATTAAAAAAAGAAAAGGTAAAGGTTCAGGCAAATTTTGCAAGAACTGCCTTGATATCTTCAAAAACTTCATCTATGTTCTTAGTGCCGTCAAGAGTAACAAGAAGACCCTGTTTTGCATAGTAGTCGATAAGGGGCTGAGTTTGTTTTTTATAAACTTTCAGGCGGTTCTGGACAGCCTCTTCTCTATCGTCGGAGCGCTGGAAAACTTCACATCCGCAGAGATCACAGATATTATCTTTCTTTGGAGGGTTAGAGACAGTATGATAACTTGCCCCGCACTTGCACATAAGGCGCTTGCTTATTCTGTCGACAAGCACTTCATCAGGTACTTCCAGGTTGAGAACAACATTTATGGGCTTGCCGATTTCTTTTAGAATAACTGCAAGGACGTCTGCCTGAGGGACCGTCCTTGGATAACCGTCAAGGATAAAACCCTTACAGCAGTCCTGTTCTTTCAGGCGGTTCTTAATAATCCCTATAAGCACCTGGTCAGGAACAAGTTCTCCTTTGTCCATGTAAGCCTTAGCTGCAAGGCCCAATTCGGTTCCTTCCCTGACATTTGCCCGCAGGATATCCCCTGTGGAAATCTGCGGAATTCCATTGAAATCAACCAGTTTTTTGGCCTGGGTGCCCTTGCCGGCACCCGGTGGTCCGAAGAGTATTATATTCATTTGAAGATCCCGTTCTGTATCCTTATTTGATTATTTAGATTCTGTTTACATTCGATTCTTTTTGCAGGCCAAAAATCATTTTTCCTCCCCAAAGAAGGAACGGATCATCGGGTGCATTTCCATCATCTGCTCGGAAGCTATATCCTCATACAGACGGTACACAATACTTACAGTAAGCAGCAACCCTGTACCACCGGCACTTCCAACGGTACCAAGCAGGCTTGCAATCAAGGTAAGAATCCCAATGAAAGCCCCACCTATTACGGTAACTTTCGGTATGTAGCGCTGCATGACTTTTTCGATGCTGCTTATATTCCGCCTGAAACCCGGGATCTGCATGCCTGAGTTGAAAATCTTCTGGGCTGTGGGTTTTGCACCCATACCTGTTGTCTCTATCCAGAAAAGGGCAAAGATTATTCCACCTCCAACAAGCATAGTTGCATCTACAAGAACGTGGAGAGCGATCTGCCAGATGGCAGGAGTAGCAGCAACCCCATACTCTGCAAAAGAGGTTTGGACTAGAGACGGGATCCAATCATAGGGGCTGTTTATTGGAGCGAGATAATACATAATCCCATTAAGAGGATGTGATCCGCTAAACTCTCCAAGGATTGTAATTCCCCGGCCGGCGAGAATAATTCCTACCATCTGGATGTTAGCCTGGAGAGCCCTGACAAGAATCATCGGCAGGACAGAGGAGTATATTAGTTTGACAGGGAAGCGGCCCCTTGCCCCTCTTACTGCACTATGAGCCAGAGGTATCTCTATCCTCGTACTTTCGACATACACGACAAGCAGGAAAATAAGTACCGTGCTCACGAGTGCAAGAATTCCTCCCTGGATAAGCATGAATCTCAGGCCTTCACCTGAAAAGAGGTAATCTATCCCTTCATTCTGGAAAATGTAGACCCATTTCGGAATTAATCCGATAGGAATCCCTGACTGGTCGTACTGCCAGTTTACGAGTCCTGTGACAATCTGCTCTGAGATTCCCGCAACAATGAAAAGCCCGACTCCTGACCCTATACCCCATTTGGAGACCACTTCATCCATGAAAAGGATCAGTGCGCCTCCGACGAAGATCTGGATAAGGAGCAGGAAGGTAACCACTCCCAGGCCTACACCGAGAGAAGCAGCAAGCCCCGGGTCCGGCTGGATATAACCACCAAGGAGCTGCGGCAAAGCTTCTAGTATGATCATGACAAAGACAAGGAACTTCTGGGCACCATGGAAGAATGCTTGATCCTTAGGGTCTGACAGGTCCATTTTGATAATTTCTGCTCCTACAAGAAGCTGCAGGACGATCGAAGCCGTGACTATTGGCCCGATACCAAGAAGAATCAAAGATCCTGAAGCTCCGGCAATAACGGCACGGTAAGTTTCAAAAAGGTCAATAGAATTCTTGGACATCCCGAAGAGCGGCACATTTGCCAGAGCAAAGTACAGCACCAGAACTCCCAGAGTCCACCAGAGTTTATCCTTAAAGTGGACGTGTTTTTCCGGACTTGCTACTGCAGGTAATTTATTAAAAAACGGTTCCAACGTATCCCTGAGAGTCATCGATTACACCATTCAAAACATATACTTATACTGTTTGAAGTATTTGGCTTATTTCATTAAAGATATTGCTGTATTTTTTCCACGATAAGATATTGCCATTTTTCATGATGGATAGCTATATAACACATCTAATATGAAAAAGTTTCTAAAGAATGAAATAAGTAATGTTAGAATGTCATTACTTATTCGGCATCGATGCAGCTTCCACCAGCGCTTTCGATCTTTTCGCGGGCTGACTCTGAGAATTTCTCTGAAGTAACGACAAGGTTCCTCGTAACGCGCCCGCTTCCAAGTACTTTCTCGATACCCAGGTTCTCAAGGTTAATGTGGTATGCGCTATCCTTTATTTCTGCAAGCCCTTCATTAACAAGATAGGGAGCAAGTTCGTCAAGCTCTCCCACATTTACTATGGAAATGTCCCTTGACACTTCATCAGGGCGCTTGAAACCATGCTTTCCATAGCTGTATCCTCTTAGCATGGCTCTTACGAAGTGGTGTTTACAGCCGCCGGCCTTCCCGCGGCCTCCGCGGTTGCCGGCTCCACGCCTGTTTTTATGGGTGCCGCCTCCGCAGGTTCTCGAACCCCTGAACTTCTTTGTATCCATTTAAATCACCTTATCTCATCTTGTGCAGGAGCATGTTGATGTTCTCGTCGTGATTTCCGAGCACGCCCCCCTGTTGAACGGTTCTCTTGATCCCTGCATGTCCTTTTCTTGGAGGGTGAAGCCTGAAAACAGGCTTCAATCCGGGAATATCCTTAAGGGAAGCTTTTTCTTCGACTATGGCCTCAGCAAAAGCCTGTATTGAAGCGTAAGCAGTGTTTTCCCGGACGTACTCTTCAGTCAGGCGAGTCCCACCTTCGAGCCTTCCGCGGTTTTCCAGAAGCTCTGCGAGGGCTTTTGCGTCAACCTTCCCATATGCAACATAGTCCTTCACCTTATGAACCATGCCTTTAAAATGGGGGTCCTCGGGCAAAATCACACAGTGATTAACCTTGTGCAGGCGAAGCATCTTCATTGTATCTTCAATTGTATACCGGACATTGACCTGGCCTCTCAACCTCACAACTGCATACATTTCAGACTTCCTCCTTACAACTGTAGTTGTATACAGGCAGCCTCATAACATTGACCTTTTTAAGGGCATCAAATGTAGCCTTTGCAAAGTTGAGCGTTGTCCTGGTAGTTCCGAAGGTCTTGGTCCATACATCTTTAATCCCGGCTTTTTCCAGCACCTTGGTCGCTGTGTTTCCTGCCGCAATTCCAAGTCCCCTCGGAGCCGGGATCAAAGTCACACTTACACTGCCCGCCTTTCCGGTAACTTCATAAGGTACGGTATGAGACAGACCGCAGGCACATTCCCATGACCCGCAGCCTCTGCGGATATAAGCGATATCGAGCTTTGCAGCATCAATTGCCTTGCGAATTGCAGGTCCTACCTGCACGTCCTTTGCCTGCCCGAGTCCTACATAGCCGTTCCTGTTCCCTACGATGACTGTTGCCCTGAATTTAACACGGCGTCCGGAGTCAGTCATCCTCTGGACCATGTTAATATCAAGCACCTCATCTTCGAGGTCAGGAAGCAGCATATCAATTATCTGGGGTTCCCTGATAGGCAGGCCTGACTTGATTGCTTCATCCATGGAAGCAACCTGTCCTTCAGCAACTAATTTCCCAAGCCTGGTTTTAGGAACCCAATCCTGATCGAATGCCATTTAATCACCTTAACTAAACGCAGCAACGATTTTCTCTTTGGTTGCTTCAAATTGTTCTGGCAGGTCCGAGCTTTCTTCCCTGTATCCGACAATGTGCTCTCCCCGGATTCTCTCATCCGTTGGGAAGACTTCCGGGCTGCAGGGAATCTCAAAACCTGAATCTACAATTCCTTTAAGAGCAGCATAAACTCTGGAACCTGCAGAGGAAGCCTGGAGTCCTATATCCAGAATGCCTCCTTCATATCCGTTCTTCAAACTCTTCAACCCGAACAGCAGCCCTGTGAGGTATGCAGCCGTTGTGTTTCCGGTAGCCGCCGTGTAACCGTACTTTGCAAGTTCACTTGAAACGGCTGAGGAATAAGTTATATCCCCATCCGGAGTCGGGGCTATTAACTGTATCTGAATGTTTCTTGCACTTTTCCTAACAACCACGCGGTCCTGTCTTGAGAGCAGTAACTTGAGGCGGAGGTGATAATTAGTGCGGCCTTCTCTTCTTCTCCTAAAAGGAACCTTATATCTTGGTCCTGTTGCCATCTTCCTTCCTCCAGGTCATTCTTTCTTTAATAGTTTTTCGGACCCAAGGTGGGAATTGAGGTGGGAAACGCTTCTGTACTCGCCGCCTTTTGCCTTTCTGTAGAGCCTGCAGTAAATAGACTTTTCAATCGACCCTTCTGCACGCAGTTCCTTGAGTCTCTTTCTGAGAGCCCGGATCTTTTTGATCCACAGCTCCTTTTTCGGAGTCCGGGCTCTCTTCTTACCTTTTCTGGAACCATGGCCCTTGCAGTGCCCATACTTACGCTTGGCATCAAGAGCTCTGGCTCTGCCTCTGCTGACTCCCTTGACCGGCTTCTTCTTAATAGTGCCTTTCTCAATGAGCCCACGGATGTCTTCTCTCGTGATTGCGGAAGCAATTTCTTCGGAGGCTTCGGGATTAAGCCATACTCTGTCAAGCCCGCAATCAAAAACTTTGGAAGCTAATCTTCTCTGGTTGAACAGGTCTGACATTTTATTCACCTCTTCCGGGGTTCAGCACTCTAATCCCGAGTTCTTCGGCTTTTGCAAGGATAATGGCTTTCTTTCTTGCACCTACTGTCGCTCTTATTCTGATGGCCTCAATGGAAGGGTCAACAAGTTCAAGTTCTGCAGTGCTGGAAATAAGCACATCCACATATCCGGATGGGTGAAGGCCTCTCACCGCAACAGGGCTTCCATACCCTACCTGGGCGAGGGCTCCCTTTGCGACATACTTTCTGCGCTGCTTGCCCTGAGAACCCCTCGGACGCCTCCAATTATCGTCAAGTCTCTTGAACTTATGACAGGCTGCTCTCTTGAACTGGGGTTTCTTTCCCTTCTGAACCTTTCTCACACCGAATAATCGCCTGGATTCAGGATCCATGTCAGGGGCGGAAACTGAAGTAGCTTGTGCCTTACTGAATTCTTCTGCCTCATTGAATTCTTCTACCATCATAACCACCTCAGGCCTTCTGTACGATATAGATTCCATCCTGGAAAGTCCTCGGATCGAACCTCTTGATCTTGGTCTTCTGTTCAATGTTTGCGGCAGTCTGCCCGACATCTTCCTTGTTAATCCCGGAAATAACTACCTCGTTTCCGCTTACCTTAACGTTTGTTTCACCAAGGATTTTTGCAACTCTTGATTTCTTTTCCCCAAGGAAGTTTCCGATTATGAGGGTTTTACCTTCAACTTTTACCTGCATAGGGAAGTGAGCGTACACAATTTTCAGCTTACACTCAAAGCCTTCGGTTACGCCTATGATCAAATTATTGATATGGGATGTAAAGGTCCCAACCATGGCTTTCTGCTCTTTCCTGGAGGATTCCGCATCCACCACTATTTCTCCTTCCCGAGCTTCGATCCTGATTCCGGGGTACCATAACCTTCTTTCAACAGTTCCTTTAGGACCTCTGAATGTAAAGAGATCCCGAGAGAGAGAGACGGAAACTCCTTCAGGAATCTTTATTGTTCTTGCAATTTCCTTAACCATTTCCTGTTCCCTCCTCAGTATACATAAGCAAGAAGCTGCCCGCCGATCTTCTTCTCACGGGCCTCGTACTGAGACATGACCCCGTTAGAAGTTGTCAGAATAAGGGCGCCAAAGTTCTTTGCCGGCAGAAACTGTTTTTCCCAACGCTCAAAGTTGCCAGTTCCTACGGAATATCGCGGTTTGATTGCACCGCATTTATTAATTCTTCCCACAAGGGCAATGCTGTAAACACCGGCTTTTCCATCATCGATAAATTCAAAATCTCCAATGTAGCCTAGGTCTTGCATAACCTTCAATACGTTGCCGATGTTTTTTGAAGCGGGCCTGATAATGCAGGAACTCTTCCCTATGACTTCAGCATTTTTAATTGTGGAAAGGGCGTTTGCAAGAGGATCAAGTAATACCATTTTAATCACCTTATGAATATTTCTCAAAACCCATCTCGTGGGCAATCTCCCTGAAACAGTGCCTGCAGAGGTAGATATCGTATTTGCGAACAAGTCCTTGCCTTCTGCCGCACCGCTTGCACACGTTTACTCCTCTTCCGGACTTATTTATAGTCTCTGCCATTTACATGACCTCCACGCCATAGCTTTCATTAAGAAAGGCAATAGAATCCTCGACTGTAACCCTGTGGTTAGTCGGGATTTTCCTGGTCGCGATTCTCCTCTTGCAGATTCTTTCTCCAGGGCGCTTGATCACAACTGTTACGTCCATTCCGAAAACCCCTATATTAGGGTCATACCTCATGCCCGGAAAGTCGGTGTGCTCTTCAATTCCAAAAGAGACGTTTCCAAGGGAATCGAACTGGGATCTCGCCAGAGTTTTGTCAACGATACCTAAAGCCGTCTCAAGGAATTCCTGGGCTTTCTGGCCTCTCAGAGTTACTTTGCATCCTATGGGTTCATTCTTTTTGATCCCAAAGGTTGGCAAAGTCTTCTTGGCAAAAGACCTTACGACTCCCTGGCCTGTAATAGTCTTGAGGATTTCTTCGGCATTAACAAGGTGCTGACCGCTTTCTCCAACACCCATATGGACAATTACCTTCTCAACGATAGGAATGCGCATACTATTGCTCATTAGATTTCACCGCCCAGCCGAATTTCAGGCCTGTCCTCGCCAATAACTATCACGTAATTTTCAATCGTTTCGAAATCTTTTTCACCGGAAATCGTAACAGTGTTGTGCCTGGAACTCTTAACTTCCTTGATCTCTTTGATTTTTCCGATTTCACCTGAGTGCTGGCCTCCAACCACCATTGCGAGGTTGCCGACCTTAAACTGAAGGTGTTTTATTACCTGTTTGTCAGGAACCGACAGAATCAGGGAGTCTTTTGTCCCATACTCGTTAGAGCCTAAGATGTTGGTCCCGTCACTCAGGTTAAGCTGTACCTTTCCTCCTTTGAGGGTGATTTTATTGTCGATTCTGCACAGCTTGTTAACATTTGTTTCATTCAGTTTATGGAGTACCAGTCGTCCCTTTTCATCCTGAACCATCCTGTATGATTCATTTATGAGCGGGAGTGTAATTACATCAAAGAGCCCTACAGGGAACCTGAGGTCTTTCCTGGGAGTCCCGTCCACAAGCACCTTACCTTCCGAGAGGATCCTTTTTCCTTCCCTGCTGTTATCCACAAGTTTGAGAATGTCCCTGATTATAATTCCGAGCGGAAGACTGCGTGCCTGACTGTGAGGCCCCGGGCGAGTGGTGGAGATCCATTTATAACCTTTCCTCCCGATCTTCCAGCTTTTTGGGACTGATAATCTTTTCTGGTGTGTCAAAAAATCACCTGCCTCACTTCTTTATGCTTTTTTCTCTGCGCTCGTCCTTCAGTTCCAGTTTTGTGATCATAACATTGGAAGGGTAGATAGGTCTTGGGACTTCAGTGCCATCCACTTTAGTGGAAATTACTCCATCCACGGAAATTTTGCTGTCTTTAAGGGAAACCGCCTGAACCTTTCCTTCGGTGCCCTTGAAATCTCCGCGCATGACCTTCACAGTATCTCCCTTGATGACTGCAGCGCTTCGTGTGCCATACTCTTTTGAGAGGTCTTCACTGAGCCTTGCACCCATGAATTTCTGCCTGACATGGAGAGGAGCATTGTATCTAGCCTTTCTCTGCTTTCTGGGCTGTTTGGATACCATAGTCACTACCTCAGACAATAATAGATGCTGTGGTTCCGATCTTAGGAAACCTCTCAGCCACTTCCCTTGCAATCGGACCTTTTATATCCGTGCCTTTGGGAATCCCTTCTTCGTCCGTAATCACCATGGCATTGTCCTCAAAGGACACATGCAGCCCGTCCGGACGGCGGAACTCCTGTTTCTGGCGAACTATCACTGCAAGGAGAACCTGTTTCCTCATTTCGGGAGTGCCTTTCTTTACCGAAACAACGCACATATCTCCAATTCCTGCGCAGGGCATTCTGTTCTTGACCCCTCTGTACTTTTTGACAGAGATAATCTCAAGGACTTTAGCTCCGGTGTTGTCCACGCAAGGAACCCTGGCTCCCGAATTCAGAGCTCTTGGGATGTTCGAGCGTATGCCTTTCATTTGGGCACCTCCGCTTTAACTACCACATAGGATTTGGTCTTGCTTATGCGCCTGCATTCCGCGATCGTAACAATATCGCCAACCTTTGCTGAGATGCAGGGCGGGTTGTGCGCGTGAACCTTTGTGCGCCTCTTCTCATATCTCTGGTATTTTGGCACCATTTTCATGTGCTGCCTTTCAATAACTACCGTATTGCCCATCTTGTTGCTGACCACGATACCCACAAGGATTTGACCTCTTACAGGGAGTGTGCCGTGGAAGGGACAGAATGAATCTTGACATTCTGTTGATGGTGACGGTATATTTAATCCAATATCTCTTGCCATGAGTTTAGCCCCATTTATGTAACTTTTTGATGTTCTTGATCCGATTTTCGGGTTGTGAGAGCAGCAGGTTTCCCTGAATTTTAACGAATGTATCGGATCTGCGGCCTTTTTCTGAGAGCTCGGCAGGGATCCGGAAGATAAATTCCGAATCCGCCTTTGGAATCTTCAGTTCCCTGGACTGTGAGTTTTCTATTATCAACATATTCCTCGTCTCATCTATCACTCGTCCGAGGGTTCCTGTCAATACTGGATTAGTGGAACGAATCACTTTAACTTCGAGCCCTATTAATTCGTGGTAGATCAGGGTCGAAGGTACAATCTCCACTTTAGATTTCATTTAGCTCATGCTGAATTGTCTTTATCCTGGCAATAGTTCTCCTGATTTCCCCGATTCGTCCCGGGTTTTCAGGAGCTCCGCCTGCAGAGGTAAGGGCACGTTCCCGGACAAGTTCGCTTTTCAAGGTCTCGAGTTCGTCAGCCCGTTCGTCAAGTGACATAGCCCGGATTTCGCTGGTCCTAAGAATTGCCATTTATTCCTTAACCTCCTTGTGAACCCGTGCCATCGGATGCCAGTAGTCGTAGCTACCGTGCTTGTGCTGCCAGACACCATTAACCTGTCTGCGGACTTCGTCAGAGCCTTCAACACGAATAACTTCGGCTTCTTCAAAGTCGCCTGATATATCAACCCGGGGTTCTTCCTCAGCTTCTTCGAGCTCAGCAACTTCAATTCCCGTTTCAATCTCCTTTATTACTTTTTCAGGTGCTGTTTCAGGTGCTGTTTCAGGTGCCATTTCAGGTGCTCTTCCTGGTGCTTTTCCTGGTACTCTTTCAGGTGCTGTTTCAGGTGCTCTTCCTGGTGCTCTTCCCGGAGTTCTTCCTGGTGCTCTTCCTGGTGCCGCTCCCTGTCTTGGTTTTGCCCTGCGTTCCTTTTCAGGAGTGCCTGCTGGCTTCTCAGCTGGTTTCTCAAAAGGTTTTTCGGCGGCTTTTTCATCTGGCCCAACGGCAATTTCGTTTGGTTCCCTAATTCTGTATGAATCAGGAAGGACTACATCTGGCTGAATGATCCGGACTTTGCAGCCAAGGGTCCCGAGCTTTTTGATTGCTACTGCGAACCCTTCATCTACAACCTCTTCCACAGGGTGTCCTGAGTGCTTTACATACCCTTCGATGAATTTTTCAACTCTTGACCTGGCACCTGTAAGTTTTCCTGAAATTACGACTTCACATCCGAGGGCGCCTGCATTCATGACTGCCCGAAGGGTGTTGTGTCCGGCTTTCCTGAAGTACCATCCTCTCTCTATTGAAGCTGCAAGCCTCGATGCCATCATTTGCGCGTTAAGCTCAGGTCTCTTGACTTCCTGAGCGTCGATCTGCGGGTTTTCCAGGTTGTATTTGGTTGCAACATCCCGTGTAAGCTTTCTGATGACTTTTCCTGCTTTCCCGATTACCATTCCAGGCTTTTCGGAATAGATAATTATCTGGGTGCCCATTGGGGTCCTGTTAAGTTCCATGCCCCCGTATCCGGATCTGCTCAACTGTTCTGCGAAATACTCGTTCATGGAGGCTTTGACATACCCATCATTGACAAATTTTCTCTCTATTGCCATTTAGCGCACCTCAGAAAGAATCATCTCGATATTTACGGTCTCCGTATCTTTAGGAGAGGCCCGTCCTCTAGCTCTTGGCATGAATCCGTGAATCACTCTTCCGCGCTGAATCACAGCATGCATGATGTACATGTTTGCAGGCTCAAGGCCTTTATACTCAGCATTGCTTTCAGCATTTTTCAGCACCTTGAGGATTTCCTTTGAAGCATTGACCGGATACCTGCCTGCAGCCATTGGACCTTTTCTATGTCCTGTGCCTTCGTGATGCCTCTTGAAAGGCACTGCCTGCTTCAAAATAATTACATCCTCTAAGAACTTTCTTGCTTCAGCAACCTTCATGCCCTTTATTTTGTGACAGATCTCACGGGACTTTTTAGGAGAAATGTGTAACTCGGAACCCATAGCCTTAGAGGTGATCTCAGGGTCTCCCTTAATTGAATAATTAATTCTTGCCATTCCCTTTCACCTCACTTCAGCGGCACGAACTTGCTTGAACGGGTTGCTCCCACACCTGCACTTCCATGTGTAACTTTTGCTCTTGTGGGCGCAAATTCTCCAAAGCGGTGTCCGATCATTTCAGGCTGAAGGTCCACGCTTACAAACTGCTTTCCATTGTGGATTTCAATTGTCTGCCCTATCATTTCCGGCAGTACGATCATATCTCTGTGGTGAGTCCTGACCTTCTTTCCTTCCTTGAAATCATGCAGGACTTTTTTCTGCCCGTCCGTATATCCGTGTTTGATGCTCCTGCGCTCTCTCGAAGGCAGGAGTTCTGCAAACTCTTCAAGACTCATTCCCTGAAGTTCCGGAACGGTTCTTCCGCGATAGGTAAACTCACCCTTTCTCTTCGGTAACTTTGATGCTGATTTTTTTACCATAACGAATACCCCCTCATCAGCGCTTCATCCCTGTTCTTCTTGCTGCAATCAGCCCGACCTTTCTTCCCGGCGGGGCATTCCTGCTAACAGTTGTGGGCTTTCCTGGATGCTTCCAGGCACCTCCACCGAACGGGTGGTCACGCGGGTTCATGGCAACACCTGAAACCCTGGGATACTTTGCAGCTCTTGTTTTGAGTTTATGATACTTTTTCCCGGCTTTGAGCCACGGCCTGTCCACTCTGCCCCCTCCTGCAACAATACCTACGACTGCCCTGCAGCTTGGGTTAAGCCATTTGATGCTACCCGAAGGCATTGCCACTGCAGTTCTTTTGGGTTCATGAGTCACGATAGTTGCGTATACTCCGGAGGAGCGGACGAACTTGCCGCCATCATTTGGTTTTGATTCGATATTGCAAATGAAAAAACCTTCAGGCACCTTTCTTATAGGAACTATATTTCCCGGCTTGACCTCAGCATCGTCTCCGCATTCGACTACATTCCCAATTGCAATACCTTCGGAAGCCAGCAGGAAGAGTTCTTCCCCGTTTTCAAAGGCTACCTTTGCAATTGGAGCTGAGCGAGCAGGGTCGTGCTCTATGCCTATTACTTCCCCTGCGAGGGTAGTGTTTTCGTCAACCCTGGGATGCCTCAGATCTGCCTTGTACTTGTGAGAAGGAGCTCTATAAGTAGGACTGCCTTTGCCCCTGTTTTGTGATATGATTGGTTTACCCATACATTACACCTCACACCAATCCTATACGGGTTGCAATCTCGTTTGCCGACTCAGGCTCTTCAAATGTCAGGATTGCTTTTTTCATGCCCTTCATTGTGGTCATAGTACGGACGGACTTCACCTTAAATCCATACAGCTTTTCAACGTCCTCTATGATCTGCTTTTTATTAGATCTGGTATCCACGATAAACTGTAGCTTGTTGTCATCAAGCAGCATCACCGCTTTTTCAGTAACAAAAGGATATTCAACGGAACTCATTGGAATGCACCCTCCAACTTCTCAATTGCAGACTCTGTCCAGATAGTAAGTCGGCCTGCATGAGTGCCCGGTGCAAGCAGTTCGGCATTCAGTGAACTTACTGTTGCGACATCTACTCCTGACAGGTTTCTTGCAGCCTTCAGGATAGGGGCGTCGTCCCCTGCAACAATCAGGATGCTCTTCTTGTGCTTGTACTTCCTGCCCCTCAGCTTTCCACGACCAGCCCTGATATGCTTTCCATATTTCGCTCTCAGGACATCTTCGTAGACTCCAATAGCTTGCAGAGCCTCTATTACCTGCTTCGTCTTTTCCAGGTTCTCAAGGGCATTCTCCGTAATAATAGGAAGCTCGGCTTCAAAGATATGGCCCCGCAGGCTTACGAGAGTAGGGTCCCTGGTGGCTGCGATTGCAGATCTGATTGCATAGCGGCGTTCTTTGATGTTTACTTTCTCGCTCCTGTCAGCTTCCGGTTTTGGCGGGTGTGCTCTTCTTCCGCCTCTTGCGTGCGGAACTCTTGCAGCTCGGCTGCTGTTTATAAGCCTTGGGATCTGGGCGACACCTCGTCCAGAACCCCAGGACCTTGCAGAAGTTTCCATTCCTGCGTAGAGCCTGGGACCATAGGGCTGAAGCCTGTTGGCCTGTGCCGCAAGCACTGCCTTTTTGATCAGGTCAGGGCGAAAATCCACATCAAACACATCTGGAAGTTCGATTTCCCTGACAGCCTTTCCTGTAAGGTCCAGGGTTTTAGCTGTAACCATTTTTGTTCACCCCTGTTTGGATTCCCTGCTTATGTGAAGGATGTTCGGTTCGCCAAGGTCGGCTTTCTTTGCCCTTATAGGATCTCTGAGTCTGATAAGTCTCTTGGAGGGTCCTGGAACGCTACCTTTGATCAGCACATAATCTCCATGAACAAGGCCGTAATTAAGGAAGCCGCCGTCCGGAGTGACATCTGCTCCATTGGAACCTATCTTGAGGATACGTTTGTTGAATTCAGTTCTCTGGTGATACCCCATCTGCCCCATCTGTGGGACTCTCCAGGAAACGTGAGCCGGATGCCAGGGACCAAGAGTGCCAATTTGCCTGAGGCTGCCCTGTCTGGAGTGCTTGCCTTTCATCAAATTGATACCCCAGCGCTTGACAGGGCCCTGGGTACCTTTTCCGATAGTGATTGCAGCTGTATCGACAAGTATTCCAGTCTTGAAAACATCGGTTACGCTTTTCAGGGTGCCGAGTATTGACTTTGCGTATTCGAACTTGGTATTGAGATCCCTTGCGCTGATCCCGGATTCCATAATATCCGGAGTCTTTTTGGGAACTCCTGTAAGGCTCTTTGGCAGGGTATAGATAACTGCCTTGATATCGCTAACTTTACCTTCTTCGATCATTTTCCCAATGTTCTCAAGGTTTGCAGCCAGGTTTTCATCTGTTGGTACATTGATCCTGCGCCTGAGCTCAGGATCGAGATCAGCTGCCCATGCTTCCGCAATTGCCCTTTCGCCTGCGTTATCTTCTGTGTAAGCGCGGATGGCTGCGACCCTTATTGCAGGAGTTTCGATGACAGTCACTGGTACGGAAATTTCCATACCCTGTGTGAGGCTGTTCTTTATGTCATCAACCATGATTACGTGGGTCATTCCAGCCTTGTACCCTGCAAAACTTTGTAATCTTGGTTCACCTGTAGCCTCAGGCCAGGCCCTGAACCGTGGAATGTGGCTCTTTGCCCTTTTACGCGGACTGAATGCGAGGGAACCTCGTTTTGGTCGGTGTGTCTTTCCCATATTTCTACTCCGTAAATTTCAATTGAAATACCAGCCCCTCCGGTCGGCGCAACTAAGTGACAAAAGAAAAATGCACTGGATTCCCCGAACGCTATCGGGTGGGGGAAGGGATGTCTTTCAGACCTGCCTGGCAGAAAGCCTCGAGCAGACCAGAGCTTTAAGCTCCCGGTACCTTAATTCCTTCAGGCATCTGTAAATATCCGATCCTTTTCCCGCAGTCTTGGCGGAGATACGCTTGGATGACCGATTTTCGATCCCACAGACCAAATCCAGGCACCTGGCCCTGATTTGAAACATTTAGCAATCTGATTCGAAACTTCAGTATTCAGTAGCGTGATCTTGAGCTCAGCAATCTGACCTCGGCTCAGTAACCTGATCTTTGCTCAGTAATCTGATCTTGAAACTTCAGCATTCAGCAACTGCAACCGCAACTCATCGAAAACTTGAACAGCTTCGTGCGATTTTAGGCGCCTTAATGGCACCAAAAGCGGGCGTTTCAAAGCATTGGCCCTTTGACACTTATGTTGATCCGACTTTTCTCACTGGATTTATCTTAAATTCCGGAAATTCCACCGAATTAACGGCAGTAATCCGATTTCCTGGAAGTTCCCAGGAATTTAGATTAAGCATCACATTGATCCTGTAAACAGTTTCAAGTACTCAAGTACCTGAAATCTCAATCTTGGATGTACTCTGCCTGTTAATATAACAACTTATATATAAACACTTTGCAGGAGACTTGAGCAAAATAAGGACGAATAAGCGACAAATGAGAAAAAAGTGGATAAATTAAACGGGTGCAGCCTTAGTTAGCTTATACTGTCATAGCAAAAATAGTTGATCAGAGCTGCAGATTCCACCTGAGCTCAAAAGCATACTTAATTGTGCATTGCTATAAATAGAAAAATCAGTAGGTAAGACTTACGCAGTTTAAGGAGAAACAAATGGCACGAATTTTAAGATAGCACGAACTTTGGTCGTCCAGCGTTATATGATTGGTGTTTTGAAGCACTTAAATGTTAGAAGATTTCTTAGTGTCCACTTTGAATCTGTAATCCCTGCTTCTCTTGC